>JAJPOQ010000061.1 GCA_021232515.1 Lentisphaeraceae bacterium | reverse complement strand
AGTTAAAGCGAATTGATGAGATTGGATAAGTGATTGATAAAGGTTTAAAACACTGAATAAATTATTCAGCAAGTCTTAAATAACCAAGCTTGTAGTACCAGCCATGGCCAAACCATATATCTCCACCAGTCACGACAGCGTAACAACCGTAACCACCTCCATGATCAGACGCCTGACCTCCGGGCAACCAGCTGTCAAAGTCACCAGCATATGATTGGGACGATATGCCAAATTGATGTAACTGAGACTTACAAACAGCGATTTTAGCAACTCGGCGGGCATTGGAGAGAGATGGCAACAACAACGAGGCAAGAATACCTATTATAGCAACCACGACGAGGAGTTCGATAAGGGTAAACTTCTTCATACAACTTTCCTAAATACATTATACACATAGAAAAGCTACAAACAAAAAGCGCCAACTTCAAAAGGAGGCGCAGTCATTAAATCGTTTTTAACAAATAGTTTACGTTAAGGCAGTTCTCGTATTTTTATATTTTTAAAATAGTGAGTTTCGCCGCGACCGTGATGTTGGATAGCTATTGAACCTTCAGTAAATAAGTCACTCTTAACATCCGTAACTTTATGACCATTGATTTTAACAACTATATGACCATCTACGCACTTTATATAAAACTCATTCCACGCCCCTACTCTATAAGCTCCAGAAGCATGCTGTATGAAGTTATCCCAGCCGGCATCTTTTTTCGGATGAACCCAGCCTTTACCTATCGCGTATATAGAACCACTTTTTTGCTGGTCTATTTCACACTGAAACCCATGTAACTTTTTAGTTTTAACACATCGAAAACCAATACCTGAGTTATAACCAGACTCCGGCATCTTAGCCTCAACCTTTAACTCGAAGTTTTTATAAGACTTTTCAGTCCTTAACCATAAATTGTCTTTCTTGGCTAAAATAGAAATAACGCCACCTTCAACTTTAACTTCGCCAGGTACATCATACTTCCAACCTGAAAGGTCTTTACCATTAAACAAATCATACCAAGCAGACTCTTGTTTAGCCAAATAAGCCTCTACTGAAAATGTTGCGAACATCGCCAAATCTGCGTCGCCGACCTGAACAACTGTTGCCGGACCGTCACTCTTCATTTCAGCTAATCTTTTCTTGAGAGCTTTCATCGGAACCACAAAAATAGGATTATTGCTCATCTCGACTATTCTAGCTACATGTAAAAGTGCATCGACATTTTTAGACTTTAGCACTTTAAAAATTGTCTCAATCGCCTGTGGGTTATTGTATTTTAAAAGTAAATCGGCAGCTTCAATCTTTACGGACTCATAACTATCATCCAAGAGAGCTTTAACTTCACCTTTAAGTTTTGAGCTTAACTCAGCTTGTGAGTGTAGATGAATCAATGTCCAATAGCGCATAAGTGGACTCTCTGACTTTAAACTCAGTAACAATTCTGATTCATTTGCTTGGTATAAAGCAAAAATACCTTCAACTGATTCTTTTATTTTATAAGAGCTCTTACGAACAGATTCATACGCAGACTCTCCTTTGAAAAACCTTTTCGTATCCGCTTCTGGAAAGATTCCAAGGTCCTTCTTTAAAATCATCTCTTCTTGAAGAGCTAAGCGCATTTCTTTTAATGTTTCAGCATGCTCACTCAAACCTGCTAAATTCTTTAAGTTCTTAGGATCATTCACACAATCATAAAGTTCTTCTGAAGCTCTAGTGGGAGCGATAAAGTGGCGCAAGCCTACGGCTAACTCTGGCGTCATTTTCTGCTTGTAAAACTCATGACGTATTTCTCCTAGGTCCGGCCAAGCTGTTGGTTGATTGTAACCTAGGTGAGGCATAAAGTTCTTAATATATAAGTATCGAGCCCCTCTTACTGAACGAGCCATATCTCGAACTTCATCAACCCTATCTCTATGACCAAATATGTATTCACGTTTAGCAACTGCTTGGGATAAAAGACTCTCACCTTCCATATAATCTGGTTTAGAAAGTCCTGCCATCTCTAAAACAGTCGGAGCAAAATCGGCAAAATTGACCAGAGAGTTACGATTGTGAGCTAATTGATACACTGCTTTATATTTTTGAGGAATATGAATTAATAAAGGAACTTTCATTCCCGAGTCCAAAAGAGCACGCTTATGTCTTGGCATACCAGAACCATGGTCTGAAAAGAAGAATATTATGGTATTTTCCGATAAACCTTCATCATCAAGCCTCTTAAGCATCTCTCCAACTTCATCATCCATGCGAGTTACACAATCGTAAAACCTCGCAACAGTATTGCGCACTATCGCTGTGTTTGGATAATACTCAGGAAGTGGAGTTTTATTCGAGTCTTTTATCTCTGCTTTAGGAATTTTGGATTGAATGTCACTTTGAAACTTTTTGTAAGGCCAAACCATCGCCCTACTCTGATGTGTCGTCATGAGATTCACGACACTAAAAAACGGCTTGCCTTTAGGTCTTTTGCTCCAATCAGCCTTAGAACTACTTTCATCCCAAGAGCTTTTTATGATTTTATCGTAGAGTGCGCTGTTATAGTCTGTCTTAACATTGTTTGTTGTATAATAACCAGCCTTTCTTAGGAAAGTTGGAAAACCAAGCATATATTCTGGAATTCGTTGAGCGCTTCTCATTTGCTGAGTTCCTTGAGATGTTGCTGGTAAGCCATTTATCAAACATGAGCGAGATGGAGAACAAACAGGAGCTGTTGCAAAAGCATTTTCAAACTTTACGCTCTTTTTTGCGAAAGCATCGAGAATTGGTGTATTTGCATATTCGTCACCGTAGCAACCCATTGTTGGGCTCATGTCCTCAACAGAAATCCATAAAATATTTGGCTTTTCTAACGCATATGCCGCCGACATAAAAAGGAACAAGATCACAAATCGCATATTATTTTCCTAAAATAAAATATATTAGTATAAAAGTATACTTTACAAACACATAGATCTCGCACTATGTTTTCGAAAACTAGCACAAAGAATGCATTTATGCCTAAAGATGACTACGATACAATCAGACAGAAAGTTGATACTTTCTTAAAAAGCTCCTCATTTGACCATAGTCTTTTGACCCTCTATGACCACATTCCCGGCTTGTACTTTTTCATGAAAGATAAAAACTCAAAGCTGATTACCTGCAATAGTAATATGCTGAGCCTTTATGGTTGTATGGATCCGGCTGAAATATTTGGCAAAACTGGCTTTGATTTCTTTCCTGCCAATCTAGTTTTTAGCTTTATCGATGATGACAGAGAAGTGATGAGCAACGACGAGATCCTGAAAGAAAGAATTGAACTAAACATTGCTGAGGATGGCGCCATAAACTGGTTTTCAACAACTAAGTGCCCTATTCACAATCAAACTGGTGAGGTCATAGGCTTAGCGGGCATAACTAGAAAAATAGGCCGTGCAGATGAAGAGCTGCATCCTTTCAAGAAAATGATTCGCGTCATCGATTATCTGCAAAAACACTACAAAGAAGAGTTAGAAATAGATAACCTCGCGAGCTTGGCAAACCTCTCAAAAAGCCAATTTCACCGTTCGTTCAAAAAACTCTTCCGCATGCCTCCTTTGCAGTTTGTTTTAAAACTAAGGATTCAAAATTCAACAAAGCTCTTGAGACGTTCAACCTTAAATATTGGCGAGATTGCCTTTCAATGTGGCTTCAACGATCAGAACTACTTTGCCAGATGCTTCAATAAAGCTTGTGGAATGAGCCCAAGAGAATTTAGGCGAAAGTTTCAATAAAAAGAAAAGGCCAACCTTTCGGCTGGCCTTAACTATCGCTATACATAAGAGTTTATTTTTTAAGCAACTTTATATTTTTAAAGTAAGCTTTCATAGGTTTCCCGGCATGGATCTGTAAACCAAGAAGTCCTTTCATACGAGCATCTTTATGATTATCTTCTAAATCAATTGCCAAGCGACCGTTTACATAGTGTCTCAAGCGATTTCCTTCAGCAACAATCTTATAAGTGTTCCATTGAGCGATATCAACTTTCGTTGCAGGTTCTGTCTTACCGACAACTTTTGGTTTGCCTGACTTTGCATCGACAACAACCTTTGTGCCACGTTGGGCAACAATTCCACGGCCAGTCGCTTCAGAGTAAAGCATGCCACAGTATTGAGGCTTAGGGTGACAATCTGCCTGATTACCTTTCAAGCGCCAAATCTTAGAGTCAAGCATCTCTGCTCTATACATCATTCCAGAATTGTTCTCACCTTCAACTTTACACTCGTAGGTCAGTTCAAAATCGCCAACTTCACCACCTTTCCAGATAAGGAAAGTATTCTTCTTAAGCTTTTCACCGAAAGTACTACCAACGATAACACCGTTTTCCACTTTCCATCTTGTTGGGTCACCGTCCCAACCATTTAGTGTAGCACCATCAAAAAGGTCTTTGCCGGCTGCTGCCGATTTTGCAAAGTACTTATGGTTCGCGTCACCAGCAGAGAAAATATATGCGATAAGGTCACTGAGTTCATCTTTATTTAGTGAGTTCACAAGTCCCGGAGGCATAGGCGATATATGCCACTCTTTTTGCTCTTTAACTTCCGAAAGCTTAACATCTACATTTGAGTCTGCAGAAAATGGATTGGTCATAACGTGAACAATACCGTTTTCTTCAGTACCTATACGACCGATAATCTGCGTACCATCTTTCATTTTAAAAATAGTACTTCCGTACTGATCCGAAATAACTTTCGAAGGTTCGATGATGTTATCTAGCATATCTTTTATAGAGTAACGGTTAGCCGATCCTGTTAAGTCTGGGCCTATACCACTACCTGCTCCAGCGAAACGGTGACAACTTGCACAAGCAGTTGCGTGGAAAAGATTTTCACCACTTTTAAAGTTGCGGTTAAATAAGTTACCCTCTACAGATTTTACAGCCTTTGCAACTGTCCATACCTGGCCTGGGCCTTTTGGTGGAACTATTGCTCTTGGCTTCACCAAGGATTTACTCGAGATAGTATCGTATTTTGCTCTAAGAGTTTTGTCTTTCACATTTTCTAACGCTTGCTTACGAGTATTTTCGATAAATATCGCAAAACTGTTACCACCTTGCCAGGTTTTTGCTCTTGGGAACCATGAGAAGTAACTAGCATGGTCAGCCTTACTCCAACCTTCCTTAATTGAACGCAGTGAAAAAGCTAACGAAAATTGCTGTATGTTTGGGCGATGTTGCTCCATGTTACGTGCAGCTTGATTATAGCGATCATTCCTGTCTAGAATCGCGTCGTCAAGTATCTTCTTTTGCTCTTCAGTCGCACTTAAGACCATTTGAACTGTCTTAGTTACCGCTGCTGGTGCATTTAGGTATAATAAAACCTGTGATAATTCACGATTGATAAAGTTGTCTTTCGCTGGATAAAGTGGGTTAAGCTTGGCAATAACTTGATCAGCCACAGATGTTTCAGCTTTGCCCAAACGAGCAAAAGCTAACTGATAAGAGCGGATAGCCGCCAAAAACTTTGCTTTAGAAGCAGCGTTGTAATCAATTTTATTTAGTTGACTTAAGATTTTTGCTTGATGAGACTTATCTCCCATTCTTGCAAGTGCCGTAGCACCTTCAATGATCGCCCAATCATTTGTTGCAGCGAAAAACTTCCCTTGCCATTTTGCTACTGGTTGTTTCTCTAAAGCAACACGAGCGGCATGACGAACATAACGATCTTCACTACTTAGATGAGGAAAGGCTTTAACTATAGCGTCTTCTCCAGCACCATCGATGTGTAACTGTTCGAGATCTCTTAAAGTTTTGAGCTCAGCAGAAATAGGCTTAGCAGAAATAGCTACCGTAGATTCATTGCCAACATAAGAAACTTTATAAAGTGCAGAAGTTGTCTTACGGCCACCAACCATGAAGTACATATTTCCGTCTGGATGGATAATCACATCTGTGAGTGGAAGAGGCTTACCTGAGATAAATTCTTCACGAGACGCTTTATAAGTTGCTCCATTTGGCTCAAGGTGCACAGCGTACATCGTACCATAAGTCCAGTCATTTATAAAAATAGCTTTCTGATACTTTGCTGGAAACTTTGCTCCTAAACCATTGGTCACGCCAGTTGGGCTACCAGGGCCTATGTCTAAAGTAGATGGAAGAGTATCTGTGTAGTAAGTTGGCCACTTACCCGTTCCGTGACGCCAACCAAAGTCTGCGCCTGAGACAACGTGATTTACTCTTGTTGGGCGATACCAAGGAGAACCTATGTCATACTCCATATCGGCATCGTAAACAAAAAATTCACCTTGCGAGTTAAAAGCACCGTCGAACTGATTTCTAAAACCATGAGCAATAAGTTCTTGTTTCTTGGCATCTGGAGAAACTTTAATGACTAAACCCCCTGGAGCTAAACGACCTCTGTTATGACCACGGCCATCCGCCATACGTGGAAGTATATGATCCTCTTTCCAGTTTTTAGCTGTACGAGTATTAACGACACTTTTTGGTAAATCCGTATTATTTCCGCCTATCAAGTAAAGTGATTTTTTATCCGGAGTGAGAACGATACTGTGAACACCATGCTCGCCTTTAGATTTGAATGGAATGAGATACTCTTCTTTATCGTACTGGTCATCGCCATTTGTATCTGTTAAGCGGTAAAGACCTTTTGTTTTGCCTTCGCCTGAAAAAACATAGAGGCTATTAAAAGCATAAAGGACACCGTGAGCATTTCCCACTTTCACTTTTAGCTTTTCGACTTTAAGAGGTTTTGTACCTAGAGTAACTCTATAAATAGAACCATACTGATCCGAAGCAATTAGGCGACCTTTATCATCATGAGTTAAACCAACCCATGAACCTTGTTGCTTATTTGGAACATCGTAAAGTTTCTCTACTTTAAAACCTGGAAGTGTTGTTATGGGCATAGTTTGAGGAGTCGTATCAACTTTAACGACTTCTTTATCAAAAACCTTACCCCAAGGCCCTTCACCGTACTTCTTCAATTCAACAGCCTTCTGCCACTCTTGTTTTGGCACACCGGCCATCCAAGACTTGTCAGATACAATTCTTGGACCGTCAGCGATTTTAAGATCGAACAAAAAACCAGCCATAGAACCTTCATTGAAAGCTGAAACATAAATATTGTTTTTACCTTTCTTGAGATACTTAGCTATATCAACTTTAACGGGTACGTCCCACTTCTCAGATCTTTCCGTTCTCTCGCCATTCACGAAGAGAACAAACTCGTTGTCGCAAGTAATTCTTAAGGATGCTTTTTTTGGTGCTTCTTTAAGATTAAAGCTCTTCGTAAACTGAGCTTTTTCTGTAGTAATCTTACCAGGCTTCCAAATCCACATTGGTTCGGCAAAAGCTGTTTGTAACAGCAGCAGACCAATCAAAAGGCTGTATACTTTATTTATCATTTCCGTCTCACACTAATTTCAATTCACATAATCATACATAGACTGTATGAAAAGAAGAGGACGAAGTGCTAGGGAATTGATACCCCTTCAAAAAACATTTTCTGATTATTTTATATTTTCTGATTTAGGCAAACCGGAAAGGACATCTATTTCAATTATTTCATTCGCAGGCAAAGATAACTTCAAGTCTTCTGGAAGAACTTTTTGACCTGGCTCTAAACCAAAGTAGTTGAGACCTTTTTGAAAGTTTTGATAGTGATAATTAACGATGTAAGGAGTAAGTGCAAAATCATAAAAGGCAACTTCATCTACAACTCCAGAAAGAGACTCGTCTAATTGAGCCGGCCTATTTCCAATAACCGCTAAACCCGGACCTCCACTAATAACCTTTGTTCCCTTCTGATAGTCATGATGGATCAGTAAGACGCCATCTATGTACAAACTTTTTCGACCACTTCGAACGTCATACGAAGCAACTATATGATGCGCCGATCCATCTTTTAACTGCTTCAGTGTTGGTCGGCCTTCTTTACCATCAAGAGGCAATTTCAATTCGTGGTAACCCTGCCCTACTAGATATAAGCCAAAGGAAAGAGTCGGAACTTTATAGTCTTTCGGGAAGACATGCTTTTTACCATAGTCATTTTGAAAACAAAGAAGCATGCGCATGTTTCCATCGCCTTGATCCTTTCTAAAAATTTCATCTGAGTTCATAAACTCACCATTCCATTCTGACTTGATTAAAGCTTCTATAGTCACTCCATCGACAACTGCGAAACTACCAGTTGCAAGAGCTGTCCCGCCACCACTACCGAGCTTTATTACCGACTTGGTCTTATCTTTAAAATGGTAAGCGCCACTACCTAATAGCCCTTTGACTGGGCGAACGGCACCTGAAACGGTTCCATGCGCATCTCCAGCAGCATCAAGAGTCCTATCTGTATCGTTATCAAAATTCCAATAGTGTTTGGGTCGCCAACGCTTTGGATAAAAGCTATTTTCACTATTAACCATAATTGTTCCACTGGTCTTCGATTGTGAAACTTCCAAAGTCTTAGATTTAGAAACTAGTCTATAACTAGGTGTTGAAAATTTGAGACTTAGGTCACTTTCCTGAACAAACTTCATAAAGCCTTCTTCAAGAAAAATCTTATTGGGATCTGACAAAACAAATTGGCTTTTTGACTTCAGTTCAAAGCGACTCGAGTTCACAAGCTTTACGGAAGTATCCATCTCAGCGATAAACTCGCCTCTTTGAATTTTGTGAGGGTAAGCGTGACGCTCAATATCTTTTAAGCGACCAGCTTGGACTTCACCAAGATACTCCTGTGAATCTTGAGTAAAAATATAAGCGATCAAACCAAGACAAATGGCCAGTAAAAGAATGACAATAGGGTTTTTTGTAGGCTTTTGAGTTGGCCCATCTAGCAACGGCGGTTCAACTCCTCCCCCACTTGCACCAAAAGGTTTTTGACCTTCACCTGAACCGACTGGACGTATAATCAATTCGTCTGTCTGAGAGCGACGCATGACAACTTCAACTTTAGGACTTCCCGCAGCTTTCATGTGAGCATGCATGCCAACATAATTTAGATAAAACTGCTTTGCTTCAAAAGATTCATTTAAGAGACTTTCCAACTTCTGCATCTGTTCTGGCGTTACATCGCCGTCACAAACTGCATCTGCTATTTCGCGGATTTCTTCAAATTCATCACTCTGACTCATTCACTTTCTCCACGCTTTTTCTCTTCTACACAATCAAACAGTTTTTTTCTCAATTTATGGATCGCCTTGCGAATGGCAAAGATAGATCGACCAGTTTTATCGGCTATCTGCTGAGCTTTCAGGTTTTGAACATAAAAGTCTTCATATAGCTTATGAGTATGCTCTGCAAGGTTTTTACGGCAAGCCTGTAAAACTGACCATTTAGAGTCTTCGTCAACATCTTTCTCTGCTACTTCAACTAAAGACTCAAGCATTTCTTCACTAAAACCAACAGCGTATTTTTTGTTTTTACGGCGATACTCTCGGATGCGATTAAATGCTATACCATTAGCCCATTTTGAAAAATTTGTTCCAATGGTAAATTTACTAAATTCGCGCCAAAGAACCATACTAGTTTCTTGAAAAATATCGTCGGCTGCAACGGAATCAGCCATAAAGGCAAAGATATAAGAATAAAGTCGATTGCGGTCTGATTCAAAAAGCGAAACAAAGAGTTCTGGCCTTTGTTGCTCTAGTGAAGCTTGTACCTTCTCAATCTGATTTTCGGATGTCATCTAACAACTTACTTTTAGGACTATAAATAACTTAATTTCTTTTATTTCATAGTTGAGTTTAACTGACATAATAAATTCTACCTATCTAGCTTCTACAAGTAACTCAAATGAAATAACGTGAATTCATATATAAGAATACATAAAAAATGGGCCGCATGCGTTAAGTGCGACCCATCTTTAATGCTATAGGAATAATAATTAAATTATTACTTTTACTATAAAAGCTGTTTTTAAAAAGTATTAGAATGATAAGATTAATCTATATAACGAAATCGGCGACATTAGTTTTAGATCTCAAACGAGTAGAGATAACCTAGGGAGTCCACCCGGGGGTTTACCTATTAATAATTACTAAAAGCAAAAGCTAGAGGGTTTAACGCATTCAAAAACTATCGAAGGAATATTCTCTTTTATTTTGCCGGACTTAAATTATCCCACACACTTTCCTGAAGTGCCGATTAAAAGTCTCTTACTTTATTTTAAGGTTCGGTCCTTCACTCCTGTCGCAACAAAGCAGCTACTATGCCCTCGGCTGATTTCTCAAGATCCATCTCATGGCATCGCTGCCACAATAGCGAAAAAAAAAACGCAGAACTTTAGACTTCCCCGGGGAATGCGCATTCACCTTCACACTTATACCTGCCTCATATTCAACAATTATTTCCGTACAAGTATGGGACTTTAGAGGTGATGGACTCCTTATCCATAGTTGCTGCTTGATGAGATTCCTATTCGTCAGGCCACTGCTTTGCCTTCGGCGTCCTTCCCACAAAAAAAGCCCGCCTAAAAAGACGGGCTCTTCAAAAAAAATATTTTTACTTAGTTAGCGAAAGCATCGCTGCGCCTATACCACCCGCTGAGTCACCAAGTACATTTTGGTAAACTGCTGGAGAATAGTCTGGCTTGTAAGTATCTCTACGGATGATGTCTGCTAAACCTTTATAAACTTCAGGCTGAAGACTCACACCACCACCAAGTACGAAGTAGTTTGCATCGAGGATGTTAGTAAGGTTAGCAATGAAGAAAGCTAAGTTGCTCTTAAACTCTTTAACGATCGCTTTTGCTAGAGGCTCTTGCTCTTCTGCCATCTCGAAGATTTTTCGAGCATTTGGACGCTCTGCAATTTGTGTGTAAATTCTTGACGCGTAAGCTGACTCGATACCAACACCAGAAACATACTGCTCAGCACAACCTCTTCTACCGCAGTAACAAGTATGACCGTTAGTGACTAAAGTTGAGTGACCTATCTCACCAGTAGTACCGTTACGACCAACTAGCATCTGACCACCACGGATGATTCCGCCGCCACAACCAGTACCAACGATAACGCCTACACCGATATGGTCTGCTATAGGAATACCAGTTTCTTCTTGGTACTTAACACCAGCACCGGCAACTGCTTCAGCGAGAGCAAAACAGTTAGCGTCATTTGCGATATTTATCTCAATGTCAGACTCTAGACCTTTCTTCAAAGTGCCCATCAAGTCCTGATCAATGAAAATACCAGTATTACCATTCTTCATCATACTTGTTTGTGGATCAATTATGCCAGGAAGGCCAATGCCGATAGACCTTAAGTCATTTAGTGAAGCGTCTGCACTCTCAACAGTTTCACGGATAAGTTGAACTAAGTTTCCTGAAACCTTTTCATAACCAAGGTGACGATCAGTTGGTGTTCTTCGCGACAAAACCTTTTTAGCTTCGTAGTGCTTAGTACTTGTATGTAAGTCAAACTCTTTGTTGTTTACAGAATCTGCAACTTCAAAAAGGGAGACTTCCATTTTAGTCCCGCCGATGTCAATTCCCGCCAATAGCATATGAAAAAATCCTTATAAAATAGGTATAAATCTGGTAATTTGTGCTTAATGAATAGTACAATGACTCTTAAAGTCCAGTTATTACGTAATTTTATTAATAAAACTTCAAATATAGATATTCGGGTAACCCCTTGATTACTAGACAATTAAAATATGCCTACTATGTCACATTTATTTTTACAATAAGTGTTATAACACCTCCTATTTCTGCGGAAACAATTGATAAAAGTGAGATCCCGCAACTGATCAAAGATCTAGGTGCTGATGGATTTAGAATAAGAAA
This sequence comes from Lentisphaeraceae bacterium, assembly GCA_021232515.1. GTDB lineage: Bacteria > Verrucomicrobiota > Lentisphaeria > Lentisphaerales > Lentisphaeraceae > JAKVBD01. Next base: position 46,414 of record JAJPOQ010000061.1, on the reverse strand, counting down.
GAGCGCAGTCAAGAAACTAATTCAAATTGGCTTCCATTCTAAAGATGCTGTGAAGCAAGCCATGAAATCTGACGACCCAGAAGTTAAAGAAAACGCCAGAGCTGTCTGGGCGCAAATAAAAGATATACTGACGCCAAACAACAGTCCTGAAGTTCAAGACTTTCTCGAGAAGCTCAACAGAAGAGCTGCAACTAGCCAAGATTGGCAAAAAGTAATCGAGGCAAATAAAGATAACATCCTGACGATTCTCATCAAAGTTCATGAAAAGCTAAATCTTCTCAAACCTCAAGAACAAGAAGTAAACTTTGAAGATGAAGGCTTAATTGACAACGGTCCTGATCCATTTGCTGAAAATGAAGCAGTGAAAAATAAAGTTGCCTTGGTAAACTCTTTACTCTTATATTTTACTCCTGAACAGCTTTCGTCTGAGTTAAGCAAACTCAACAAAGGAGAGCAAAAATTATTCCTCGACATCGCTCTCGAAGAAGTCCGCAACTACTCTTCCTATGAAAAAAAGCTGCTTTTTAGCTCTATTTCAACAATTATTAGTCCTAACACATCGTGGCCATTTATCACTGAAATGAACTTAAAGTCGTCTCTTGAACTTAGCGCCATAGACAATCACTGGATCTCTTCTCTTAGCAAGTCACTCAAAAAAAGCGATAACATGGCGCGTTTTACGCTCATGCATTTACAAGTACAATCTAAGTCAAAAAGCAGCGATGACCTGAAGGCATTCTTAAAGGAAAATGACTTAGTCGGGACAGACCTTGACCATCAATTCCTATACTACCATTTCTACAAAGAAACTCTTGGGAAAGAATACTGGATAAACTTATACAAAAACTCTTTACTTCCTTGGCAGCAAATCATTTACTTACAAGAAGAGGGAACCTTAAGTAAACAAGAGTTAAAGGGACTAAACACAAAAACGCTTAGAACTCGCTTTCAAACCCTCTCTTTAGTTGATAACTTCTTTTACTTCAGAGACCCTCGTGCTATAGAGCTCTTCAAGCACTCCACAAAAGTCAAACAAGACAAGCCTTCCAACTTATATGATGAAAACGACTTACTCATCATGCACTATGCAAATATTGGTGATTACAAAAGTGCGATCAAACGCTTAAAACACTATAACAAAGTGTCTGGCCGAACTCATGATTCTAACCTTGGCTTATATACTGAACAGCAAGAGATAATCAAAAAAGAAACTATTGCTCTCTTGAAGCAGGTTTATCTCGAACAAGACAATATTAAAAAGTTAGAGTTGCTCAATAAAGCAGCAAAAATAAATCCTCAGATTGCTTCTATTTTTATTCAAAAAGCAAAACTGGAAGTCGCGTTACAAAAAAATGAGAACGCGAAAATCTCCATGAAAAAAGCTGTACAAATGATCCCAGACAATGCTCTCGAGATTCACGAGCTTATCTTTCTCTCTTACGACCTAAATGATCAAAAATTCGCTGAGTCCCAATTAAAACGTTTACAACTAGATGAGATAAATGTCATGAACTGCATACTTGCTTCAAGTGCGTATGAATTCTTTGGGAATGAAGAACAAGCCGCTCAAGTTCAAGAAATAATGAGCATGACTCACTTCGGGAATTCTCGCCTCATGTTCTACCAAGGGCAATACTCTCAAGTAGCCCAAAAGTGCTCTTCACCAGAAGAAGGCGACTTTCAGTACCTTTGGGGAATATCTGCGACCCTACTCGCCAAAGGCCCTAAAGAAGCGAAAGCCTACAAAGAAAAATATAAGTTCTATGACGCATGGGCAGAGACTATCGCCTATATGATGATCGGCAAAATAAGCCCTGAAGAGTTAATTAAAGAATGTAGAGCCACCTACAATCAGTCAGATATACTCGGACGACTAACTGAAGCTTATTACTATATCGGTTGCACTTTTCTTAAATCCGATAAAAACAAAGCAAAAACCTATTTCCAAAAAAGTATTGATCTAAAGTTTCGAGAGTACTACGAGTACGTTTCTGCTTCTGCGATGCTTAAAAAAATTAAATAAAGGGACTTCATGGCGACAATAGTAAAACACATAGAAACGGGCAAAAACCTAATTCTTATAGGCTGCGGCTTTGGAGCCTTCAAAGCTGGATACAGTAACTCGAGTGGATTTCTGCTCACAACCACTAAAACTGACAGCGGTGAGCTACCAATGTTAGCTCTAGCATTTCCAAATGGAGAAATTCACTGGTGCGAATCAAAAGATGTTGAAGTCATTTCCATAGATGGTCAATCACCAAAAGACATTCTCTCTTAGTCTGCACTCGCATTGGCTTCTAAGTTAGACAAACGCTTCTTGGCGATACTGTGAAACTCATCACTCGGATATAACTCGATATACTTGCTGTACTCAGTCATTGCCATTTTATCCTGGCCCTCTTTTTCATAGCAATAAGCCAAAAAATACTGAGTTTTCGCTAAACCATCATACTCGGGGAACTTCTTCTGAACTTTTTTATAAATTGACACAGCTTGATAGTGCTTCCACAATCGTCGCTTTATCTCTGCACCAGCCATACACTGATCTGGATTCAACTCTTCAAAACCTTTATCAACCTTATAATTTGCATAAGGGTCGATACATAGGACAGCAATAACAATCAACACACAAACTTTGATTATATTCTTCATAACACACCTCTCAAACACACTGATTATTAAGCAATTATAAATAATCCCTGACTCTTAAGCAAATTCTTATAATATCTTGGGCTTGTCTTCACTCGGCTTAAGACTATTTTTGGACAATATCTAAAGAGGTTTTAAACTTGTTTCGCTTTCTTCATACATCTGACTGGCACCTAGGCCAAAGCTTCATCAACCGCAGTCGCGAAGAAGAACATAAGCAGTTTTTAAGCTGGTTACTGAATCAAATCGAAACACTCAAAGTCGATGCACTCATAGTTGCTGGGGATATATTTGATACTGCCACACCTCCAAGTTATGCACGTCACCTTTATTTCGATTTTCTAAAAGAACTAAATCAACGCTGTCGCTCATGTCAGGTGATTATCGTTGGTGGAAATCACGACTCGGTTTCTACGCTCAATGAGTCTAGTACTCTTTTAAAACTGCTTAACATTCATGTTATAAGTGGAAACTGCAGCGCAGAAGAAGAAACCTTTCTCCTTCAAAACCACGATTCCCAAGATGCTGCCATAGTATGTGCCGTCCCTTTTTTAAGAGAAAGGGATGTCCGACTATCCAATGAAGGCGAAACCATTGAAAATAAAAGAGAAGCTCTTCGACGCGGAATAAAACAACACTACAGCAAAACTCTTGAACGAGCTCAAGAAATAAACAAACAAGTTCAAAAAGACTTACCGATCATCGCCACTGGCCATCTCACCACATCTGGAGGTGAATTGACCGATGGCGTCAGAGACATCTACATCGGTTCTCTAGAAAGCTATAGTTCAGGAGACTTCCCCGACGAGTTTAACTATGTCGCCCTTGGCCATCTACATAAAGAACAAAGTTTCGGAGCAAATAAACATATCCGTTACTGTGGCTCCCCTATTCCAATGAGTTTCCCAGAAGCTAAACACCCAAAAGTCGTTCACTTAGTCGAACTCGACAATGACAAAAAGCTCACAGTCGAAAACCTACAAATACCGACCTCAAGAATCCTGAAGTCGATTTCTGGAAGTCTAGAAGATATACAAACACAACTCATGTCTTTAAGTTCGGAAGGTGAACTGAGGACTTGGGTTGAGATAGTTATTAATAATGAAATAGAAATTTCTGCAGCTCAAAGTTTTGTAAAAGACATCTGCAAAGAGCTACCAATTGAGATACTTCGCTTTCGTCGAGAGCGAAAAAAGAAAAATGGCAAACACACCACTAGCGAAAAAGAAGTGACCCTCAAAGAAATGACCATCGAAGAAGTCTTTGAGCGAAAACTCGTCTCTGCAGAGTTCGACTCCAAAATTTTAGCTGAGCTCAAAGAAGCCTTTAAAGAGATTCATCAACAGGCCATAAGTGGAGAAGATTTATGAAAATCCTTTCTCTGCGCTTCAAAAACTTAAACTCTCTGAAAGACGAATGGTTTATAGACTTTGAGTCTCAAGAGTTTAGCGAAGACTCTTTGTTCCTTATTTCTGGTCCAACAGGTGCTGGCAAAACGACCATTTTGGACGCCATATGCTTAGCTCTTTATCATCGAACGCCAAGGCTCTCGACTCTTTCTAAAGAATCAAATGAACTCATGACTCGTCATACGGCTCAATGCTTCGCAGAGCTTACTTTTTTAAGTAATAACAAAAAATACCGCGCCCGCTGGGAACAACACCGCGCCGGTAAAAAGGCAAGTGGTTCTCTTCAACCTCCGCGCTGTGAACTCTGCCTTGCTGACAATGGCGAAATAATAACCACAAAACTTTCTGACAAACTAAAGAAAGTTGAAAATATATGTGGATTAAACTTTGAGCGTTTCACTCGTTCTATCCTCCTTGCCCAAGGCAACTTTACAGCCTTCCTAAAAGCCGACAAAAAGAAAAAGGCTGAACTTCTTGAAGAAATAACCGGTACAGAAATATACGGTGAAGTCTCCAAACTCACTTTCCGCCGCATGAGAAAAGAAGAAGAAAAGCTTAAGCTTCTACAAGTTGAATTGGATGGAGTCCAACTTCTTTCTGAAGATGAAATGGCGGAGATGGAAAAGGAATTCAAAACACTTAGCAAAGCTGTTGAGTCTTCAACAAAAGAACTAAAAGATACTGAAAAGAAAATTCAGTGGCTAGAAAGCATCAAATCTTTCAAAATTAAAATCAACGATGCTCAAGCTTCCTTAAAAGTTGCTCAAGAGAGGCAAGCGAATCACAAACAAGATTTTCTAAAATTAGACAAAGCCATCCCTGCTTTAAATCTATTTAAACTTTTCGATGCAGCTCAACAAAACAAAAAGAAACTAAAACATCACAAGCAGAGAATTGCCGAAGTCAGCAATCAACATAAAGATCTTCTAAATAAATTAGCTAACGACCAAAAGTCTTTTGATACTGAAAATCAAAACTTTCGAAAGCTTCACAATGAGAAAAAGCAGCAAGAAGAGCTCATTTACCATACTGTCATGCCTTTGGATAAAGAGCTTTTATCCTTAGAGATACAGATCAAAGAACCTCAGGCAAAGCTAGTGGAGTTTGAAAAGAAACTATCCGCTGAAAAAACAAAAGAGATAGAGAATCAAAAAAGCCTTCAAAAAGTCAATGAGTATCTAGCCAGTATAAAATCTTGGATTGAGCAAAATCAACATATCAAAGATCTAGAAAGTAAGATCCCTCTGATCCAACAATTGATTACAGAATCTAAAAATAGTGCCGAACAGCTCACAAAGTCAGAACAAACTCTAAAGCGCTATAACGACGGTCTAGCTCAGCTTAAGTTAGAGCTCGCAAGCAAAGAAGAATTACTCAAAAGCCAAAACAATCAGCAAAGTTCAGATAAAAAACAAATAGATTCTTTAAGTCTATCACTGAAAGAGCTCAATCCTCAAGACAAGCTTGAGAGCCTTATAGAAAGTGAAAATAAAAGAAACTTGCTCGTTCAAAACCTACCAAAAGACTCTTTACGTATACGAGACATACTTCACGCTTTAGAGCAGAAAAAACAGAGACTTAAGTCACAAGAAAGTCTTCACACAAGCATTACCAAAGACATCCCTCTTCTAACTCAAAAAGTAAATGATAAGGGCATCATCTTACAACAATCACGCGACCTCCTTGAGAAAAATAGACTCATACAAGATCTTCAAATTTACCGAGACAAGTTACAAGTTGATGATCCATGCATGGTTTGCGGCTCAACTGAGCACCCTGCGATCAAACAATACTCTGAACTTAAAACAGATGATGATCAAAAAAACTGTCAAAAAGCTGAACTCGATTTCCAAGATGCCCAACGAAGCCTCATCACTCTTCAAAAAGATGACGAAAAGTATAGAGAAAATATCGGCAATCAAAAAAAAGAGATTGACTCTGAGCTCAAGATTTACTCGAGCGAACTGAAAAAATGGAACGAGTCATGCAACGCATTACAGATAGAGCTCGACGCTCAAAATGAGCAAGCCATTCAAGCATTTTGTCAAAATTTCCAAAAGAGCTTTGACGAGCTTTCTCTCAAAGTCAAAAAGGTTCATCAATTAGACAAACAAATAAATGACTTAAAAGCTAAAGTCCTGCAAAAAGAAAATGATAACAGCAAGACCTTAAGTGAAAAGGATATTCTCGCAGAGCGAATCAAAAATGGTCAAAATAAGATTCAAGAACTCACAGAGTCTATCCAGAATCAAAAACAGCAAAACATTGAAAACCAAGACAAGATAGCTGAATTACTCCCTGCTGGTATAAATGGCGAAACAACTATAGAAAAAGTCTCTTCAGCCAAAAATGCCATTGCTCAATATAAACAAGCTCAAGACAACGAGATAAGTACCAGCAAAAGCCAAACAGAGCTTTCTCATCAATTGTCTTTAAATGGCAAGACTATTGAGAATTTGTCGACTGAAATCAATTCTATAAAATCTAAAGTTGAAACACAGCTACAAACTCTCAACGAACTGCAGAAAAAAAGACTTTCTACCTTTGGCGAAAAATCAACAAAAACAGAGTTAAAGAAGCTTCTACATACTTTCGAGAAAGCTGAAAAGAAGCTGAACGAACTAAAATTAAATCTAGAATCACTTCAAAAGCAAAATTCTGCATTTGAAGCCTCTATAAAAGAGCTAGAAAGCACCAAAGAAGAACTCGAAAAAGAAATAAACGCATCTAGTCAAACATTTAAACAGGCTCTCGAAAAGTCCTCATTCAAAGACGAAAGCGAGCTCTTGAAAAATGTACTAAAAGAGCAAGAAATCCACAGTCTCCAACAGCTTCAAAAAGAAATAAACGAAAGCCTTACAGTAAGCAAAACAAGATTAGTAGATGCCGAAAAAGAATTAAATACCGAACTCGAGAAGAAGCTTACTGAAAACTCTCAAGAAGAACTCTTGAAAATCCAAGCTATAACAAACACTGAATTGGAAAAGCTCCACACCGAAAGAAATAACCTCTTAGTCCAAACAAAAGAACAAGAGAACCTCAAAAAACAGCTCGACGAGAAAAGCAAAAAAATAGAACAACAACAAAAAGTCTTTACGCTGTGGGCTACTCTCTCAAGCTTGATCGGTAGCGCAGACGGCCAGTCATTTCGAAACTTTGCTCAAGGGCTCACTCTTGACCACTTAATTATTTTGGCCAATCACCACCTGACTAGACTTCATGAACGTTACTCATTGGTTCGTCAACACGAAAACAGTCTCGACCTTTGTGTTATCGATAGTTTCCAAGCTGACATAACTCGTCCTGTCGAAACTCTTTCTGGTGGTGAAAGCTTTTTAGTCAGTCTTGCTCTCGCTCTAGCCCTTTCAGACTTAGCTAGCGACCGAGTTAACATAGAGTCTCTCTTCCTTGATGAAGGCTTTGGAACTCTCGACCCTGAAACTCTTGAAACTGCACTAAGTGCCCTTGACCATCTTCAAGCATCGGGTAAAATGATCGGAGTTATCTCCCATGTTGCGGCTTTAAAAGAAAGAATTCCTTCTAAAATCCAACTGAAGACAAATGAAGGCTTGGGTATAAGCAAGCTAGATGAGAAATTTGCCGTGAGTCTTTAGCTCACACTACATACATAATCAATGCTGTGAGTAAACATGAAAATACTAGTTCGAAACCTAAATAGAGTTACTACCGAAAGTGACCTAAAAAAACTTTTCGAAGCTTATGGAAAGATCCAATACTGCAAACTTATCATGGATCCTGAGACTAAAGAGTCTAAAGGTTTTGCCTTTGTAGAAATGCCCAAAGTTGGCGAAGCAAAAGCTGCGATCAAAAATCTAAATGATACGCGAATTGACGATTATCTTGTTCGAGTCAAAAAAGCTCCTATTAATAAGAAAACTCCAAAGTCAGACGAGAAGAACGATAAGGCTGAATAAGCATTTATCGCTTATTCTAAAAAAGAAAAAAGCCAAGGTCACTCAAAGTAACCTTGGCTTAAAAGTAGTTATCTAAAGTTTACTCAACAGTACGAATCTTTATATTCTTCCAACGCACCGAAAGTGGATCTTTTCTTTTACCAACTCCGTGGACCTGAAAACCCAGACGTCCATTTCTAAAATGAGTTCTTGTGTCTTTGCCATCAGAAATCTGTGTGTCATTAACCCAAACCTGAATATGATCACCTTTAACTAAAATTCTGTAGCTATTCCAATCTTCTTTTTTATAAGTTTTGTTGGTGATCTCCGGCTTAGGCTTTAAAAGCCATCCACCTACTGCCTCAAACCAAACACCAGCAGCATTTCCATTCGCTGCGATTTCAACTTGAGGGCCAAAAAGAGATTTACCGTTAGCTCTACTTAGAGCTTTCTTTTTATCCGCACCTTCAAGCTTTGAGGGAACTTCTTCCTTATTTGAGATAGAGCGAATTTGTACACCTAAGTTTAGTGCTGGATCACACTTCACATCGAAAGTTAATTCGAAATCACTATACTTCTTAGGAGGGCATAAAAATGTATTTGGGGTATTCGGTTTAGTCGTACCAACGATACTACCATCTTCAACTTTATAAGTTGCTTCACCGCCTTTTTTCTCCCAAGCCGAAATATCTTTTCCATTGAACAGAGTTTCCCATTCTCCTGCTGTCGCTGAAAGGCTAAATAACGCCGCTAATAATGATGCAACTAGAGACTTTTTAATCATTTTTTTCTCCACAATTATTTTATCTATAAGACACTAACACATGACGTATTGATTGAGTAACTTAATATTCATCGGGGCTTTCGAAGTAAATCATCCAGAATTATTCAGGACAATGCATAAAAGATCTCTAGACAGATTTTACCAGATCAATACAATTCCTATTAAATTTGAAGCCAATAATAACTAGACTCTATTTACCCATAAGGTTCATCTTGTAGATCATGTTCAATAGATTAAATCTTAATGGGAACAGGCTATCCGCGATCCGACACCATTCTTTAAAGCTATTTCAAAATCAGCTTAATCGCGACAACTAAGATCATTAAGCCAACACCAGCATAGATTAGCTTATTATGTGACTTTTCTTTTTCTTCAGGTTCTTCTTTGGCTGCTTTAAAGAAACCATTTGCCACTGCCAAGGACGCTTCTTTAGTTAGGCTTATTTTCTCTTTAAGTTCTGCGGTCATTTTCTCAAGGCTCTTGCCTTTTGAAGTCGCAGCTATTTCCAAAATAGCCGAAACAGCCAAACCTGTGGTTTCTAATTGTCCCTCACTCATACCTGACTTGATTTTAGAGTTTTTAAACTTCTCTAGAGACTTACCATTGAAGACAGTCTTTGACATCTCATATGACAATTCTTCCAACTCTCCTACTGAGATAGTTAATTTCTCAGGCTTCTTAGGCTTGGGGGCAGCTTCAAACTTTTCCATTCTTACATTCAAAGCTTTTATGTCGCTTGAGCTCAGGTTGTTTGATGAACGAAGAAAAATCCCTGAGTCATCTTTAAAAACTAAATTCGGCAAAGTTTCTTGAAATGAGTCAAACTCGATCAAACCTCGGAGTTTGCCATCGAAAGACTTTTGGCTAAATAAAACCTGCTCTGGAAAGTCACTCATACACACTGCTGAACCATCCCAAATAAAAGATTCTTTATCATCAACTGGGTACATCTCAGGAGTCGTTGCAAAAGTAAATTCGTGCATCAAGTCAGCAAGAAGCCTTTCTTTCGCTGAGTCGCTTTTACCCTCACATACTTTTAAAAGCGGTACTTTTGAAATTCTTCTTTTATCGCGCTCAAAAGAGTCACTTGAATCGAGGTCAATAAATTTTTTAGAATCGAGAAATACACTAACATCCGAAATAGGCTCACCTGCAAATTTCAAGCGGAAACCATTTTCAGCAAAGTGTTTTATTAGGCTAGAAAATAACTTCAAATCAAAGGTCGAGTTATAACTCAAAGGTCGAACTAAAAGAGTGCCACCTTCACCTTTCACTTGAATACCAGAAACACTGCCGTTTCCAGCTATTGTCCCAAAGTCATCTATGATAGATTCGGGAAAACTATACAGTTCTAAATCGCTATTTTTAAAAGCTTTCTTAAACTCTGTAAACCATTTAGCACTATTCTTTTCTGCGTAGACCTTTAAGTAATTCATCAAAATCCATTAGTAAATTTTAAAAAGCTTAGCTGAACTTTCACTGCTTATCCAGCTAAGCGACAACTTATCCACAAAAAAATGACAGTTTATTAGCTATACTCCTTGTTTAAAATGACCGAATATATGCTTAATTAGGCGCAAAATTTCAACTTTAAGATTTCGATGGATAATTAGATGAGCAAAGCTACAATTGAAAAAATTAGCAACCTTTGTAAAAGGCGCGGTTTTATATTTCAGAGTTCAGAACTTTATAACGGCATAAATGGCTTCTGGGACTACGGTCCAAACGGTGTTGCTATGCGTCGTGCTTTAGAGCAAGCATGGTGGAACTACATGGTAGAGGCACGAGATAATGTTGAAGGCCAAGACTCAACTATCATCTGTCACCCACAAGTTTGGAAGGCTTCAGGCCACGTTGATCAGTTTGCCGACATCATGGTTGATAACAAAATATCAAAAAAACGATTCCGAATTGATAATCTTCTTGAACAACAATCTCCAGAAGTGCTTCAGGCACTTGCTGATTCTTTTGAAACAGAAGCTGACGTTGCTAAACTAGAAGCTTCATTTGAAACTCAAGTCGAACAAAAAACCGAATTGGTAAAAGTAATTTTAAACGACTGCAAGGTTATCGATCCATCTACAAAAAAACCGGGTGACTGGACTGAACCAAAACAATTCAATCTTATGATGCAAACTTATGTTGGTCCTGTTTTTGACGAAGACCACAAAGCATACTTAAGAGCTGAAACTTGTCAGCCGATCTTTATCAACTTCCACACTATTGCAACTAGCATGCGTCAAAAAGTTCCATTTGGTATCGCTCAAACTGGTAAAGCTTTTAGAAATGAGATAAATCCTCGTAACTTCACTTTCCGTTCTCGTGAATTTTCACAAATGGAAATGGAATTCTTCTGTCATGAAGAAGAAGCTATGGATTGGTACAACTACTGGCGCGACGAAAGACTTAAGTTCTACAAAGACGTTCTAAACTTCAGACCTGAAGCAACAAGAACTCACGACCATGAAAAACTAGCGCACTACGCTAAAGCTGCAATGGATATAGAGTTCGAGTTCCCATTTGGTTGGGGTGAGCTTGAAGGTATTCACCACCGCGGTACTTGGGACTTGAGTCAGCACGCAGAACACTCGAAGCAAAAGCTTGAGTACTTTGACCAGGCTAGAAATGAGAGATACATCCCAACGGTTATCGAAACATCTGTTGGTCTTGACCGACTTATGCTCGCTATCCTTTGTCACGCTTACGACGAAGACGAAGCTGAAACTCAGAAAGAAGGTAAAGAGACTGACGTTCGCGTTGTCTTGCGTTTACCTGCAGTTGTGGCACCTGTTCAAGTTGCAGTTCTTCCACTTTCAAAAAAATTATCAGAATCATCTGAAAAGATCCATAAAGATCTTCAAAAGAACTTTAGATCCGCTCATGACGTTACTCAAGCTATCGGTAGACGTTACCGCCGCCAAGACGAGATAGGTACACCTCTTTGTGTAACATACGATTTTGACAGTGAAGAAGACAACTGCGTAACTGTTCGTGACCGTGATACTATGACTCAAGAACGCATTAGCCTAGACGAACTACAAGGCTACATTTTCAATAAACTTAACGCATAAGGCGAAAAGCAACGATGCTTTTAATGATTGATAACTACGATTCTTTTACTTGGAATCTGGTCCAGTACTTCGGTGAACTGGGCCACTTGCCTGAGGTTATTCGTAACGATGCCAAAACAGTAGAAGAGCTTGCTGCATTGAACCCAACTGCAGTTGTTGTTTCTCCGGGACCTTGCTCTCCGAAAGAAGCTGGCGTTTCTTGCGAAGCTATAAAGTACTTCTCCGAAAAAGGCATCCCTGTCTTTGGTGTTTGCTTAGGCATGCAGTCTATTGTCGATTCCTTTGGCGGAACTGTTGGTCATGCACCTTACCTCATGCACGGTAAAGTTTCTCCTATCAATCACAATAGCGAAGGTATTTTCAAAGATATCCCAAGTCCTTACAATGCAACTCGCTACCACTCTCTATGTGCTGTCGGTGACCTTCCTGACTGTTTGGAAGTTACTGCAACTACTGAAGATGGTATAGTCATGGGAATTCAACACAAAACTCTTCCTGTTTATGGTGTTCAGTATCACCCGGAATCCATTTTAACTGAACATGGCCATGACCTTTTGGACAACTTCTTAAAGTTAAGCGGTTTGAAGAAATGAGTTATTTCAGAGAAAATATAGATGCTATGTCTGGCTATGTTCCTGGTGAACAGCCGAAGACTTCAAACGTCATAAAGCTCAACACCAACGAAAACCCTTATGCTCCTTCGAGTAAGGCTGTAGAGGCTCTTAACAACTATGCGATTGACAATCTCAGAAAATACCCCGAGCCTGTTTCTCAACCAGTTATAGATGCTGCCGTCAAAGTACTTGGAGTCAAAGCAAATGAAGTCATAGTTGGCAATGGTTCTGATGATATACTGACGATCATTTTCAGAAGCTTTGCAAATGAAGGCGACTTTACAGGTTGGCTCGACCCAAGTTACTCTCTCTACCCTGTCTTAGCTGATATACAGGGAGCAAAACACCGTTTTGTAGAGTTAAATGAAGACTTTAGCCTACCGGAAAATATAGCCGAACAAGCTAAAGGTTGCAGCGTTTTCTTTTTAACCAATCCAAATGCACCTACAACAAACTCATTTTCAAAAGCCAAGGTTAGAGAGTTTTGTACTGACTTTGAAGGAATTGTTGTTATCGATGAAGCTTACGCTGATTTTTCAGACGAAAACTGCCTTGAGCTTTATAAAGAATTTCCAAATGTCATCGTCACTAGAACCTTTTCTAAAAGCTACAGCCTCGCAGGAATTCGCGTCGGTATGGCTTTTGCCAATGAAAACTTGATAAATGGCATGCTGAAAGTCAAAGACTCTTACAATGTTAATGCCCTTTCGCAAACTATGGCGGCTGCCGCCCTACTCGATGTTGATTACTTCAATGAAACTGTGAGCAAAATCAAAGCTACCAGAGCCAGAACTGAGCAACAACTTACTGAATTAAACTTTAAAGTTTGTCCATCTCAAACAAATTTCATCTTTGCAGAACCACCAATTGAAGCTGCTACTTTCTTTAACGCACTTAAAGAAAAAAACATATTTATCCGCTACTTCAAAGGCGGTAAAACAGGTAAATATGTACGCATAACAATCGGAACTGATGAGGAAATGGATGCCTTTTTTAAAGCTACAAAGGAAATCCTCGGATGAGATTAGCCCGATTCCTCGCTATGGCTGGAGTTGCTTCTAGAAGAGCATCTGAAGAGCTTATCACTGCAGGCAAAGTTATCGTCAATGGCAACAAATGTACAAATGTTGCAACAAATGTTGATCCAGATACTGACACTGTCACCTACAAAGGTCGCAGACTGCACATCAAGAAAAACATCTATCTGGCTCTAAATAAGCCAACAGGTTATGCTTGTACTGCAAGTGACCCTCACGAAAAGAAAACCATCTTCAACCTTCTTCCCAAAACAGACCGTTTATTCTCTGTTGGTAGACTCGACAAAAATAGTGAAGGGTTGATTCTAGTAACAAATGATGGGGAATTTGCCAACAAGCTGATGCACCCGCGTTATGAACTAGAAAAGCGTTACCGAGTTTATGTGACTGGCGAGATCGTCAATCATGCGATCAATGATGTTTCCAGAAATGGTATAACTCATGAAGATATTTTTTATAAAACGAAGAATATCGAAATTCGCAAAAGAACTGATAACGGCGGCGTTCTCCACTTTACTCTTACTGAAGGTAAAAAAAGAGAAATTCGTAAAATCTGTAAGGCTCTCGGCTTAACAGTTCGTTCTCTAAAAAGGACTCAAGTTGGTGACCTTAAGCTTGGGGAACTACCAGTTGGTAGCTATCGCGAGCTAAGAGAAAAAGAGATAGAGGCTTTAATCAAGCTGACTAAATCTAAGTAGCACATGTTCTACTGCATCGATTTCGAAAGCACTGGTGCTGCAAACGGCCAAGAACCACTTGAGTTTGCCTGGGTCAGCCTTTCAATCGATGGCAAATTTGAAAATCATCGCGAAATTGGTTTTGAGGATGTTAAAGGTGGACGTGAGCTGAGTTTCAATGAAACCTACCCACATCTTAGAGATGCTTGGCCTCTTATTGAAAAGAACCTCCACAACCAAGTCCTAGTTGGTCACAATGTAAGTTATGATCATGCCTTACTCGTAAAGACCTTTCCCGCCTTTAAATCTGCAGGTCTGATCGACACTTTAACGCTATACCGCCAACTCTATGATAAACAAATAGACGACTACAGCCTAAGCTCACTTATGAGTATCTTTCAGCTTGGGGATAAGATCGACCAACTAGTCTGCAATGACCATTTCGAACCACACAGAGCCATGTATGACTCATACGCCTGTGGACTACTTCTTCAAAGGTTGCTTCAGGACGAAACAACCCGTTCTATATTTTTTCACGAAGAGAAACAAGGTGAGCTTTTTTAGCTTCTAAAACCTCGCCTTATAATACATGTACTCTGAAAACCTGAGTTCTCCTTCAGTATTATTTGGACCGACTAAAAACACTTCTTCAGCAGTAAACCTCGGTTTATAAGGAACATTGTCGATTAAAATAGTTTGTTGATCATCATCGAATTTAACTCTGATCTTTCTATTTCCGTCACTAGTACTTACGTAGTTTTTCCCAAGGTAATAGTATGATCCATTTAAATAAAATGTTACGTAATCCACAACTTTTTTTAACGTGAAATAATTATTGGGAATAAACTCAATTTTCAAGACATTGGAATTGGCTTCCTTAAATTGAAGACCATAATAAGAATCCAGCCTCTGATACTTCAATTTATTACCTTGGTACTTAATCGACTTAGAAGTCACTTCAAAATCTTCGACTCTCAATTGATTGGTCTTTTCAAATTTTGGGTGATTTATAAGCTCGCCGTTTTTATAAAGATACAAGCCGAGATCTTTTAAGGTGTAGCTGTTAGCTCCTGCTGGAATCTTACGGATAAATTTAATGTTCGAAAACATCATGAAATGTTCAAAAACAAGCCTTTTACCCTTTGCTACGCCTAAATCAATTTCAGCAGCTAGCTGCTCTTCGATTGTCTTCTCAGGCTCCTTTTGAACAATCTCTTTCTTGGGCTCAATTTTCTTTCTTGGAACAACAGGAATTTTTATTTTCGGTATGGCGGTTAAACATTCACAGTCACTAAGCTTGTGATCACTTGAAGAAGTTATTTCTTGTTCTGAAAGAAACTCGACTAACTTTGTCTGAGAAAGGCTTTTGGCCGAATCTGAACTTTCGAAAAGAATTGATTCCTTTGCAACAACGGCTGTATAACCAAAAAAGTTATCGCCATCTGAAACTTTGTGTTTCTGTGATTTGTAATTAATCACGGCAGCTTTATTTAATTCGAGCTTTTGTTTTGGTTGAAGAGTATATAATTTTTTAGCAACCAGATCGGCAACCTGAATTCCCGCAGAACTCACAGTCCTTACCTTATAGCGCTTATCAATAACTGAGTTAATTGAGGTTGAGCCATAGTTGACTGGAATGCCATTTATGATCAATGAGTAGTTCACACTGCTTTTTGAGGCTGCATTCACGATCATAGGAAAGTAGTTGTGATCAAACTTAACTAAGGATGCAACTCCACCTTTTGCTCGATGGATTTGTCCTAAACGCTCAAATGAGCTCAACTCTTTAGCCGTCTGCAACCTAGCTTCTTGATATTGGAATGTAGATAGACCACTTGGACCACGAACATTAATCGCGCCATTCTTTATTCCTTCGAAAGAGTATCGTCCCAAGGTTTTACTTGAATCACTTAGACTAAATGTCTTCCCAGCGACTCTCAATGTTAGATCAAAGCCAAGAGAGTACTTCTGATTCAGATCTAATTGGTAAGCTCTACCTTTATAATCGACTACTGCCGAACTAGGGTTAAGTTTTATCAATTGAATCCCATCCTTAGCTTCTCCTAAAACCAAAACTTTAGAAGACCAAAAACCACTATTCAGCGTTTTAACTGAAGCGAAAAAGTTATCTAAATCCATGCTCACTAATTCAATTGGCAAAAACTTTTCCTTAAAAGAAACAAATTCTAATTTTGCTGACTTCATCTTTCTAACAACTCTTGGATTAGGCTTCTGAGTTGTTGTTACTTGAGGTTTTGAACTTTTCGGTTTAGACGTCGCAAAATCATCTGAAGAAATGACAAGCTTTTCGCCAGTTTTTGAAGTTGCCGTGGTATTCTCTTCTGGAGGATTACTGAAGTACGAATCATAGACATAGTAACCAAGTATAGCTGGACCAACTAACCAAGCAGCAACAACGAGTAACTTCATATGCCAATGAAGCTTAACTTTACTGAAGTCAATAGGCTTAGCTTCTTTAGTCGCTGCCTTTGATTCTTTTTGTACAGTCTTTGATTCTTCCTTTTCTTCTTTTCCACCCAATATATCTACTGATATCTCGGTTTTCGAAGAGGTTTGAATTGGTGTAGAAAACGGACTTTTGCCCGTATCAGCGACAGCAACGTTTTCCTCAGATTTAGGTTGCTGTATCTCAACTTTCGCAATCGCAGTATCAGTCTCTTCAAACTTAACAGTCTGTGGATTCTCTCGATCACTGAGAACAAGCTGAAGCGCATCTTCCAATTCGTCATGAGAAGCAAACCTTTTCTCAGGATCATGAGCCATAAGTTTATTGATAACATCTGCAAAACTCTGAGGGCACTCAGGCTTTGTAACCTGAATATTAAAAGCTTCTGCAGTAAGATGCTTATTGACGATCTTTATCGTGTCTTCAGCTTCGTATACAGTTTTTCCTGTATAGATGTGATAGAGAGTTGCGCCTAAGCTATAAAAGTCTGACTTGAAATCGATTTTTTCAGATCTCTCAAGTAACTCTGGAGAAGAATAATAAACTGCCGATGGTGGTAGATCTACCAGAGGAGTTTTATCGACTAAAGTTCCCAAGTCTGCCAACTTCAGGAATCCATCATCACTATTAAATAAATTTTCTGGACGAACATCGTTATGAATCTTACCTGCGTTATGTAGCACACGCAGTGCCTGTAAAACAGAAAGTCCAACGACAACTGTTCGTTCTAGGTCTAAAGCTCCCTTTAACTCTAAACGACCTTTAAGACTACCATAAGAACAATACTCAATCGCTTGAAAAAGACCTTTTTCGTCTTCCCCAAAATCTAAAACTTTGAGAATATTATCATGATGTATTTGTGAAAGTGTGCTCGCTTCAAGCATAAACTTCTGGCGAACCGCTGCACTTGATTTGTTTGTGTAATACTTTAGTGCTATTTTTTTACCCTTAGCATCTTCTGCTAAGTACACACTAGAGAAAACACCGTGCCCTAATAATTCCAAACTAGTATAATCTGACATACGTAGTAAATCTTCCAACCTCTTCTTTTATAGATAAAACCCCACAACCAACGTGATAATAAGCTGTTATTTGGATTTTTCAAAGAAAGCTGAAAGTCATCTACGAAAATAGATAGTCTAGAAAGAAAAAACCGTCCAAGGAATTGAACGGTTAGAAAATTTACTTCTTACGGAAAACTATGCGACCTTTAGTCAGGTCATATGGTGACATTTCGACTGATACATCGTCGCCTTGAAGTATGCGGATATTGTACATTCTCATCTTACCTTTAACATGAGCTATGATCTCATGTCCACCTTCTAGCTCTACTCTGTATAAACCATTTGATAAGAGTTCTTTAACGACTCCATCAACTTTAATCGTATCTTCTGCCACGCATTAATTCTCCGTATAATTGTACTTGGGCCCATAATTAATCCTTGTTATACAACAAGTAAAGCCCTTAAAGCAATTTCCTGAACAATTTCTAAGGAATACGCTATTGTTTAGCTGAACTTTGAGGATTTAAACGGATTCGAGCAGCTTTAACGTTATTATTCAAAATTTCTTCCCCACCATCGGTTTTTGCCTTGAGAAGCAATTCATAGTCTCCGTTTAACAATCTTGAGTCTGCCGGAACTTCAATATAGTCATAAACCGTCTGACTTGCCTCGACGTCATAAAACGTGTAAGTCTTTTCAAAGTCCGGGTACGAGAAAGAGAGTACGACTGAAGCCAACTTTGTATTTCCTCTATTCTCTGCCGAGAAAGTCAGCTTATAACTATTTCTATCAATTACTGGCTCTAGGAAAAACCCTGATGCGGCGATGTCTTTATAAACTCCAGCAGTAGATGCCTCCATTCTTCCTACGTTTAGTATACCTTCGCCATAGTAGTTATCGCTTCCAGGAGGTCCTGCATCGTTGGAGGACTGCTTAACAAAATCAATCAACTCTTCATTCGACATTTCTGGATTAACAGACTTCTTGTAAGCTAGCGCGCCACTAACTATCGGAGCTGCAGCAGATGTCCCCGAGAAATAAATTATCGATTCGTTAAAACTAGCGGCTTTAACTTCAACACCTGGAGCGACGATATCTACTTCTGGGCCTCGATTAGAAAAACCCTGATAATTTTCAAGAGCATCTATCGCCCCAACTCCCACAACGCCTTCATAAGCTGCAGGGTAGGAAACTTTACCCGCTCCTTCATTACCAACAGCTGCCACAAGAATAACACCTTTGTCTAAAGCATAATTAACAGCATCAAATAAGATAGGATTGTCTGATTGAGTCCCCAATGACAAATTAATGATCTGAGCGCCCTGATCAGCAGCCATAACTATGGCAGACGACACTGTAAAAGCATTACCCTGACCGTCATCACTTAAAGCGCGAAAATCCAAGAGAGATACAGCCGGCGAGACTCCTTTTATATGATTAGAATCTCCAGCAATAAGTGAAGCTACTGCAGTCCCATGGTGAGACGTTATGCCATCTGCCCCACCAATTAAGTCAAAATGTTTTACTTTTGATTGAATCGCACGATGATCGACAATGCCAGAGTCAACCACTGCAACGGTAACTCCTTTACCCCAACCTTCTGTTGATTTAACACCTAAGAAATTTAAGGGGTCACTTTTAAAGCCAACTGCAGAAGTCTGCATAACGGGTTCAGGTGTTTCGACTGTGTCATTTTCGACAACTAACTCAACGTCATTAAACCTCGCTAAAAAATCGCTTTGCCTCGTGCTTCTATCGAAAACTACACGCACTACTCGAAGGTTTTTGATACTGCCATTTATCTTTAAGCCCTCTGCATGAGCCTGTCTGAGAAAAGATTCATACTCTGCAGCTGTTTTAAAACGAAGAAGTTTCTCGCCTCGAAGGATCTTTTCCTCATCTTCTGTATAAGATGCTGGAATCTTACTTCTTGAGTCTACTTTATCTGGTAAGGCAACAATCGTTTTATTCTTTGCCCACTTTTTATTAGATGCCTTATCTAGCTTACTTTTTTCGATCTCTATATCTGTTGGCTGCATAGAACGGTAACCGACATAGCCCGATATAATCAAAATCATAGATATATAAAAAATGCGCAAAGTTTTTTCCCTAATTCAAAAATTTATTTCCCCTTACAACGCAGGAGATACACCTTTATTTTACTTGAATCCTGTATCTTTTAACATTTTTTCTGCCAAAACATGACCTTTCGCGGCTGCCATCTGCATCCACTTCACTGCCTCCAAGTGATTCTTCTCGACACCATTTCCTGAGAAAAGTGCCAAAGAAACTCCAAACATTCCGTTTGCATCGCCTTCTTCTGCTGAAGCTAAGTACCATTTATACGCTTTATCAAAATCAGCTGGAACAAGTAAACCTCTAGTAAATAAGTCCCCTAGTCTATTCATCGCCAAAGTTTCAGAACGCCTCGCTGCTTCTTCTAAAAGCTTCAATCCTTCAGGTATATTTTTCTTAACTCCTTTACCACCAAAGTACATTTCGGCAATTTTAACTAAAGCTGTACTACTACCGTCCATGGTTGACTTTACATAATGAGCCAAGGCTTTTTCAAAGTTAGGTTCTCCCAACTCAGCCAAACGGTGCATATCTCCCAAAGTCTCTAGGGCTCGTTTATCATTTTTCTCAGCAGCCTTTTCAAAAAGCGTTGCAGCCTTAGCATAGTTGACCTGAACTCCGAAACCCTGCCTGTAAAAAGTCCCAAGAACATAAAGTGAAGAACTGTAACCTTTTGAAGCTGCCATATTAATCCACTTAAAAGCTTTATCTGCATTTCTATGTTCGTTATCACGAGCATAGATATTTCCTAAATAATGCATCGCTCCAGAGTCTCCGAGTTCAGCCGCTGTCTTCAAGTACTTCACTGCAGCAGAATAATCATTTTTAAACTCAAGCAATAAACCCGCTAGCTTTTTTAGACTGCCAATATGCTTCCTTGTTGCCCCTTCCTGAAGGAGTTTGAAGCATCTGTTCAATTGTCCCTGATCTAAAGCAATGATCGCAAGCTTAAAGTTAGCCTCTAAAGAACCAGCCTTTTTCGCATCCTGAAGTATAGCAACTGCTTTGCCAATGTCTTTTTTAACGCCACGGCCTTTAACCAAAAGGTCAGCATATTCTAATTGCCCATCGATTTCTTTTGACGCTGATTTCTCTTGAATCTTCTTAGTATATTTCTGAATCGCTTGGCCTTCTCTTACACTGCCTAAAAAGTCTTCAAATGCCGATTTAAGCAAGAACATGTCTTGAGCACTAGTGGCAAGTTTAAAAGTCCAAAGATTCCCATGAAGACTATAAAAGCCGCCAAAGACTTCTTTTTTATCTTTAGTAAATGAGATGATTTTTACGCCATTTTTAAGATTTTTCAGTTCTGAGTCCAGTTCATCTTCAGTCAAAATAGGTAGGCCTGAATTTGTACGCCAAGACTTCACTATACTCCAAAGCGTATCTGGCTTTTCCAAGAATCTCATCACTAATATCTTCGTACCCTTCGATGGGACTATAACAAATGGTGCTTGAGGGTTATCGATACTCACAGTTTGCCAATCTGAAGGCAACTCCCACTCGACCTCTGGTAAGATCTGTCCAAAAACTGTTGATGACATAAAGCAGAGTAGTAACGCAAAAACTTTCATAAATTCTTATCCAAATTGTAGCTCATAATCACGAAATTTAGTGTACAGTATAGCTCACTCAAACTTTAAATGAAATCGCAAAGCCTAATTCGCATGAAAAACACAGACTTACACATCCTTTGGGATTGGAATGGAACCTTAGTAAATGACATGGATCTTTGTGTCGCTGTCACAAATAGATTCATTAAAAAACAAAATGGCCGACAGATTTCACGCGAAGAGTACCAACAAAAGTTCACTTTCCCAGTGATAGACTTTTACGAATCCATCGGTTTTGACTTTTCTGCACAATCCTTTGCAGATATGGCTGAAGATTGGATACGAGAGTATAAATCAAGTTTCCACACCTCGAGTAGTCTAAATGGCGATGTCGTAAAAACGCTCACTCACATAGCCGATAATGGGCTTAAACAGTCTATATTCTCCGCTTGTGAAATAAATCTCCTCAAGCATTCTATCCGACACTTAGAACTGGAAAACTTCTTCCATAATATTCACGGTGTAGACAACAACCGAGCCAGCGGCAAAGAAGACCTTGCCATACAAATCATCAAAGAAAGTCATGTTGACCCAGAAGCTACGATACTTTTTGGCGATACTGTGCATGACTATGAAGTTGCTCAAAATACCGGCATCAATTGTGTGCTCATCGCAAATGGTCACCAAGACCAAAAAAGACTAGCAAAAACAGGTGCAGATATTTTAGAACACATTGGGATGGTACCTGCTTACCTCAATTCCTTGCAATAAAGTATTTTTAACATACTCTATGGGCGCCGGAAAATTGACACTATCATACGAACCGGCAAAAATTTAATTTTAAAAACTTTACATTTTTACACAACCTGAGGACTATCATGGGTTTACATACTGTTGAAAAGATTGGCGGCACTTCTATGTCGCGCTTCGGCGAGCTACTCGATAACATCATCATTGCCGACAGAACTGAAGATCAACTCTACAACCGTATTTTCGTTGTTTCTGCTTACTCTGGCATAACTAACATGCTTCTTGAGCACAAGAAAAGTGGTCAAGCTGGAGTTTACCAATTCTTCGCTAGTGGCGAATCCGAATGGAAAAATGCACTTATGCGCGTCGAAAAAGAGATGTGCCGTATAAATGAAGACCTGAAAGACCTCGGCTTGGATGTAACTGTTGCAAACAGCTTTATTCACAATCGCGTAAACGGAATCAAAAACTGTCTTGAAGACCTAAGCAGTCTTTGCAGTTATGGTCACTTTCAACTAAGTGATTACTTACTCGCTGTAAGAGAACTTTTAAGTTCAATCGGCGAAGCTCATAGTGCTTTTAACTCCGTTGAGATCTTAAAATCAAAAGGTATAAACGCCCATTTTGCCGACCTTACAGGTTGGAAAGACAATCAAAACCTTCCATTTGATGAGAAAGTTAGAAAGTCTTTTGAAGGAATAGAGTTCAGTAAAACTCTTAGTATCGCTACTGGTTATACTAAATGCACTGAAGGGCTCATGGAAACTTTCGACCGCGGCTACAGTGAAATAACTTTCAGTAAGATTGCATGTGTTACTGGCGCCTCAGAAGGAATCATCCACAAAGAATTCCACCTTTGTAGTGGTGACCCCAACCTTGTAGGTCTTGATAAAGTCGAGATCATCGGTCAAACAAACTTTGATGTTGCCGATCAGCTGGCTGATTTAGGTATGGAAGCTATCCACCCGAAAGCTTCTAAGGACATGGAAATGCACGAAATAAACATCCGTGTTAAAAATGCTTTCGATCCAACTCACCCCGGCACACTTATTAGCAAAAGCTTCAAAAGTGAAAAACACCGTGTTGAGATGGTTACTGGTAGGAAAGACCTTGTTGCCATCGAAGTTATGGACCCTGACATGGTTGGTCAAAGCGGTTATGACTATCGTATCTGTAAGGTTTTCGCTGATCATGACGTTAGCTATATTGCCAAAAACACCAATGCAAACACCATCACCAACTACGTCGCTAAAAGCAGTAAGGACCTCGGAAAACTTGTCGAAGAACTGAAAGCTGAATTTCCTGCGGCAAATATCCGCCAAGTAGACGTCGCTCTTATCTCTGCGATAGGCAGTAACATCTCTTATCCTGGATTTATGGCTAAAGCAGCAACTAAACTTGCTGATGCTGGCGTCAATATACTTGCAGTTGGTCAGTGTATGAGGCAGGTTAACATGCAGTTCGTAGTCGAAATAAAATCTTTCGAAAGTGCTGTTATTGCTCTACACGCTGGTGTCGTAGAAAACTAATTCCACATTAAGGAATCACTTTGCCTTCAATCGCAATTATTGGCGGAGGCGTCTCTGGCCTCACAAGTGCTTTGTTCATACACAAGGCACTGCCTAATTGTGCCATCACACTTTTTGAGTCGGATGATAGACTTGGAGGTAAAATTCGTTCTGAGGTAAAAGACGGATTCCTTTTTGAGCACGGTCCAAATGGATTTATGGACTCTCGGCAAGAGATGCTCGACCTTTGCGATGATCTTGATCTAAATGATAAGATGATAAAATCAAATGATGCATCTGCTGAACGCTTCATTCGAAAAAACGGCAAACTAAAAAGACTGCCGAAGAAACCACCTCAGATTTTCACATCGAACTTCCTTCCTTTCAGCGCAAAACTAAGACTGATGATGGAACCATTCGTTAAAAAGTCGGCAGAAGAAGATGAAACCATCTACAGTTTTGCTAAACGTCGACTCGGGACCTATATGGCGGAAAATGTCCTAGACCCTTTCACTAGTGGAGTTTTTGGCTCTGACTGCCGCAAACTTTCACTCAGGTCTGCCTTTCCTGCTTTACGCGAACTTGAACAAGAACACGGTTCATTGTTCAAAGGCATTCGCGCAAAACTAAAAAATGCACCTAAGAATAAGCAAGGAAAGCTCAGTTCTTTCACCGGTGGCATGGAAGACCTTATTAAAGGTCTACGTAAGAAACTAGAGACAAGTGTAAAGTTCTTAGAAAACTCTCCTGTCTCTCTGGTTACTTCTTCAGACAAAGGTGCAACCGTTGAGTTCAAAAAAGGTGCTGAGGCTCAAACTCTAGACTTTGATGCAGTTATAACGGCATGCCCTGCTGAACCTACAGCTCTCATGTTATCTAAGGTTCTTGGTGAACTAAAAGACGATGTAAAGAACATCCCTTACTCCTCTATTTCAGTAGTCCCTCAAGGTTTTAAATCCGCCAAGCCAGACAATATAAATGCCTTTGGCTACCTTATCCCATCATCTGAACCATCTAAAGTACTAGGAGTTCTTTTTGACTCTTGTGTTTTTGATGGCCGTGCGCCTGATAACAACTTCTCTTTGAGAACAATGGTTGGTGGTGGAAAAGACCCAGATATCACAAAAAACAGTGATGAAGAGCTTTTAGGGTTGATTCTCGCCGAAAATCGGGAAACTTTAGGCATTGATAATCAAGCTGATATCCATAAGATTATTCGCTGGCAAAAAGCCATTCCTCGCTATGAGATGGGCCACTGGAAAATCATTGAAAAAATTGAAGAGAAAACTGCAAATAGTGCTGTCTTTATAACTGGCAATGCTTTTTATGGAGTTTCTATGAATGACTGTGTAACAGCATCTATAAAAACAGCAGACAGGGTTAAAAACTTCTTGGAGAATAAATAGTGCAAATATTATTCGGCATAACATTTTTAGGTATCATTACTGGCCTTTTCGGCTTTGTCTTTCATGCGTTTGGCAAAGAGAAAAAGTTTTTTGTAGTAGCAACTATCGCTACTTTGATAGGCTTCATAAGCTTAACAGCTCTTATCATCGCTCAAGCTGTAAGTAACGGTATAAATAAAGTTCAGCCTTACACCATCCTTGCATGGTTTATGCTTTTAACTTATTTCATTTCTGAGAATAAATACCGGATGCGTATACTCGGTGCGCTTTTTATGCCAATCGTCACTGTAACCATCTCAACACCTATCTTCACTGGAACTAAAAGTGATATCTCTACGTCAACTTTGAAAAGTGAATTTTTCACCACTCTTCATGTTGTTCTGATACTGGTGAGTTTGACGTTATTTTTTCTAGCCTTTTCGGAAGCTGTCATATATTTACTTAAGGCACGCGCTTTAAAGTCACATGACAGTTCTGCCTTGGATGACAGGCTGCCGGCATTAGAAAAACTAGAGAAAATATTTCTTGGCACTTTTAATTTTGGCTGGATAACCATGACTTCTGGACTACTCATTGCCATGCTAAGTATTGATTACTCAGCCAAAAACTGGGGATTTGATGCCAAGATCATTTGGGGATTAACAATCTGGGGATTTTATACAATTCTGTTTTTTCTTCATATGATGAAAAAGATAGACCCAAGAAACTTAACTCGCTCAGTCACATTTTTATTTGTTGTTGTCATAACATTCTGGATCGCTCTGTCAACAAATAAAATAGGTCCTGCTTCCAAAGTCCCTGCTCAAACTGAACAAGGAGCGCTATAAGTGTCCTTCTTCAGCATCATTGGCTTAAACCATAAAACAGCTCCTGTTGACCTAAGAGAAAAACTGGCTTTTGCTGGCGAAAAATATGAGCAGGCTATCACTCAACTCAGCAATGAAAGTGACATAGAAGAGCTCGTACTTTTATCCACATGCAATAGAACCGAGTTTCTGTATAGAAGTGACCATAATGGTAAAGATAAAATTTTAGACTTTCTCTCTAAAACTGGTTCTACACCCGTAAACGAGTTGAAAGACTTTCTTTATATCCTTGATGAATTTGAAGCTTTGCAGCACTTATTTCGAGTTGCTTCAGGCTTAAACTCTCTTGTGATCGGTGAAACTCAGATCCTTGGTCAAGTCAAAACTGCATTTGAAGATGCTATGGACCGCAAGTCTAGTGGCAACAACTTCCTGCAAATCTATCAACAAATGCTACAATGTGCAAAAGCTGTAAGGCGTGGCACTGAAATTGGCAAAGGTTCTCTTTCTGTAAGCTTCATCGCTGTTCAGTTAGCCAAGAACATATTCTCCAGTTTTCACGACAAAAAGGTACTACTTATTGGTGCTGGAGAAATGTGCGAACTTGCTGGTGTTCACTTCAATGAAGCCGGAGTTCAATCGATAAACGTTGCCAACCGCAGCATCGACAACGCCAAAAAATTAGCAGACAAGTTTGGTGGAAAATCATACTTACTTACTGAGTTAGAAGAAGCCGCTAAAGACTCAGATATAATCTTAGCTTCTACAGGCTCACCAGATTTTGTATTGACAAAAGAACTCGTTGGCAAAATCACCCCAAAGAGAACACACCCTTTATTTTTGATAGATATAGCTGTTCCTAGAGACATCGATCCAAAAGTTGAAGAGTTCAATGACGTCTTCCTCTATAACATCGACGCACTAAATAAAATCGCGCAAGAAAACCAACAAGCTAGAAACCACGCCGTTAAAAAAGCCGACGACATAGTCCTCAATAAAATAGAAGATTATAAAAAAGGCCAATACACTGCAAACCTTGGTCCTGTAATCACCTCATTAAAGAAGAGAAGTGAAGAGATAAAACAGGAAGAGCTAGCAAAGCTTTGGCGGAAAAATGCTCACTTTACCGATGAAGACAAGAAAGTTATCGAGCGTTGCTTAAGCTTAGTCGTAAATAAAATTCAGCATGATCCTATCATCTCACTCCGAGAAAATGTTCAAAAAGAACAAAGCTCAAGAATCATTACAGTTTTCAAAGATTTCTTTAATTTATAATCGAGGCACCATTTTGAAATATACCATAGCAACTCGCGGCAGTCAGCTAGCTCTCTGGCAAGCTGAGCATGTAAAAGCCGAACTGCAGAAACTCGACCCAGCTCTTGAAATAGACTTAAATATCATCAAAACTCAGGGTGATATAATCCTAGACACTTCTCTTTCAAAGATTGGTGGTAAAGGTCTTTTTGTTAAGGAGATAGAAACTGCTCTTTTAGAGAAGACTGCTGACATAGCGGTACACTCTATGAAAGATATGCCAAGTGAACTTCCTGAAGGCCTTATTCTTGGTGGAATACTTGAGCGTGAAGATCCAAGTGACGCTTTTGTTTCAAATAATTATAATAACTTTGACGAACTCCCTGAAGGTTCCGTTATTGGTACAAGTTCACTAAGAAGAAGTAGTCAGCTTCTCGCCATGAACAAGTATGAAATAAAACTTCTTCGCGGCAATGTAAATACTCGCTTAAGAAAACTAGATGAAGGTGAATACGACGCCATAATCCTTGCATCTGCAGGATTAAAACGTCTTGATTTTCACGATCGCATAAAAAGCACTTTTACTGTTGATCAAATGATCCCATCTGCAGGCCAAGGCGCTGTAGGTGTCGAGTGCCGTTCTGACGATACTCACTTACTTAGTTTACTTGAAAAACTGAATAACAACGAAAGTGCTGCTCGAGTAAAAGCTGAAAGAGAATTCAATGCCATCGTTGGTGGTTCATGTCAAATCCCTGCAGGTTGTCACGTTCAAATAAATGGTAATGAGTTTAAAATGAACGGCTTCATTGCAGATACTACTGGCGTACCTTTTTATAAAGGCGAGCTAGAAGGAACTTTAGATGAGCTAGAAGGCAATGGTACTGAACTCGGCCAACTACTTCTCGATGAAGGCGGTAAAGCAATCCTAGATAAGCTACTTCCTCAAGATGGCTAGTATAACTGATCAACTACACAAGAGCCTCGAAGAACTCTATGGTCGCTTAGGCGATGCTCAAGTTGAGGCTCTACATATACTCGTCGCCGAAAAACCGGAAGTTAAGAACTACAGCGTCAATGAAATATGGCAGGCTATAAACCGTAGGCTTGCCGCATCATCATATCGCCCAAACGCGAAAACCGAAAAACAAGAAAGTATCATGGAAAGCCTCTTCAAACCGGGCAATTCATACCCTGATATTTTCAGTACGAATCCGGATGATATAGATATGGACAACTACCTGTAAGCTGTCCGCTTTAAGCTCACCACTACAACTTTTCAAAAAAATTTATATTTTAACTCTTTTAAAACTAAAGACTTAAAACATTCTAAAAACGTTTAGCCTCCATTTTGCTATGTAAATAGCAAGACCTAATGATGGAGGCAAACAAATGAATAAGATACTACTAGGAATTAACTTTCAAAACGAATCTGATGCTGCTATAGAGGATGCATTTCTCCTCGCATCTAAGTATGACGCGCAGATCATTCCTATACACGCGATTGAGTACCTACCAAGACGCAACGAACAACATGAAACTGACTTGTTAGTTCGTCAGATAGAAAAACGAATGAAGACTATAGAAGAGCGCCTTTCTGTTCGTGGCATCGATGTTCTTAAAACGATTATTGAAAAAGGTGACCCTATATCAGTCATCTCTTCCGCAGCAACAGTTTTAGAGGTGGATTTACTAATCATCGGTGCTGGTGTAAATGACCTAAAACACCGTACTCTTGGGGTAACGGCAAAACAACTTGTTCGCACTAGTCCAGTTCCTATCTGGATAAGTAACTGCGCAACTAACAAAGTTGATTACGATAATATTGTCTGTGCTGTTGATCTATCTGAACGTGCACTAACGACTCTAAATAATGCTGCAAGTCTAGCAAGAATACTCGGTGCAAAACTCCATATCGTTCATGTCGAGCCAAAGATGTCTTACTACCCTGGTTTGATGAACAGCGACATACCAGTTTCTCCTTGGACACTTAGTGAGTTTGTGACTAAAATGCCTGACAATGAAGCTAGTGATAAAGCGCATCGAAATCATGTCCTAACACATGATTTCAAAGAATTTATCGAAAAGGCAAACTTAGATAGTCTTGAGTGTGACATCCACATCAAAAGCGGTAAGGCGTCTAAAGAAATACTAAACTTTGTTGACGAGTTCCAAGCAGGGCTTCTCGTCCTAGGTACACTTGGAAAAACCAATATTATCAAGAAACTACTCGGTGGTACTATTGAAAAAATTCTCGATAGACTTCCATGTACCATGTTAGCTATTCCTCACCCAGAGGACTAAACAATCTACCTTCAGAGAGAATCGGTCGTTTCCGCCTACCCCATCAAACTCTCTGGAGGTGTTTTCCTATTTGCCAAATTTTTCTTGAAGTAATTCAAGTAGAGGCGCTTCAACCTGTTGACGTAAATCATCATTTGCATATCCGAGCCAGTCAACGGCTTTTGTCATTTCCAAAGTTGAATCAAACTCGTGACCATATGCATCGGTTATTATAACTCCAGCCTTTTGGGCCACTAATAATCCAGCTAAATCATAAGGGTGGCATACTTGTCCACTTGCCACACCTTTTTTAGCAAAATCCTCATACATCCTCGCTCTAAAATCACCAACCATGCAGTCATGACCAACGATCAATTCATACATCTGCCCACCTGAAGAAATGTATTGATCATCAAAGACTGGTAAAAAACACTCTTCCCTATCGACAAAAAGCTTATTGAGAAGTGACTCTTCTATCTCTGAAATAACTCTTTTCCCTGGATAGCAGTACTTCGCTAATGATAAGAAACCTCCTTCTACGGACTGTTTCGCTGAAACTTGAGTCTCTATGACTTTAAGACCTGTTGATGCCACTCGTTCGACAAGTAACTCACCTTTTCGCGTTGCACTCAAGATGTCCCACTCTGTTTGTTTTGGAATAGGAATTTCTACCATCACTGAACTATTCATATCACCTAAAGTCATGGCTGAAGCGGAACCCGCTGCCGCTAGGAAAAATGCCGACCTTTTAGCAAACATGAGACCTCTTGATCCATCAATAGGGTCACAAATTATCTTAACCTTTGCTTCTTCATAAGGTAAACCTTTAGGGTAAATAGAAAGATCCTCTTCACCTATCCCCTCTGCGAGTAGTATGATTCCCCCGAACTCTGCAGCTCTTTGCTCAAGAAATAAAACTATCACTTCTTCTGCCTCGATGTCTATTTGATAAATTATATCTGCAGGTGACACCTTTACTTCATCAGACAAACACAGGTCGCTATCAAATACTTTTTGACAACGTCTACTGACTAAACACCCAAGTTCTTTCAGAAGCTCAACTAATTTTTCTTCCATAACACTCTCTAAAAATGATCAATTCCTAAAAGTAGTACCGGTATCGTATTTTTCTTCGAGGCTAGTTGATAGAAAGTTCTTTCAACTCTCGCTCCAACAGTTTATCAAAAGTAACTGAACTTTCAGTCGAAAATTCACATAAGACATCGCCATACTGAGAAAGTATCAAAAGTTTATCTAAACTATGAAAGTCTGTAGGAAGATTGATCAACAAAGACCTTAGTAACTTAAAAGCACGACGCCTTAAACCCAACACAAATAATACCTGTGCTTCTTTTCTTGCTGCCCGTACATAACAATGCAAGAACACACTTTCACAGATACGAGACTCCGCCTCTACCCGACAATTCTCATAACAAAGTAACGCTTTTATGTAGCAACCTTGACTATGGTAACTCTCTCCAGTGAACATTAGAGAGTAGCAATTATTCAATCCTTCAGTTAATAAACCCGTCATACTCAACTCATAATTGATATTAAGTCTCAATATATATAAAATCTACTTAACATCAAGCATTGACTTTCACCTACTTCAGTTTATTTTTGTTTATGCTAAAATTAAAAACCTTAAAGGAACACTAATGAACTTGGCAAAAGTGATCTTCACATTGTTTATGACTGTAAGTATGGTTGGTTGTATAACTCATGAACCTGGTGAGTACTGTGCTGTAAATGCTAGTAGATATAATCACGCTGATGTTCCTCTAGATATGGCTTGGCAAAAAGCTGTTGATGCTATTGGTAGTCGCTGGGAAATCATCGCCAATGACACTGTTGATAAAACTCTTCTTGTTAAAACGTTCTACCATGAAGTTGAAGTTTCTTTCGAAGCTCTAACTGCCAATACTTGTGAGTATACAGTTTCTTCACGTGGTCTTGACGGAATCGGTAACAAAGCCGCGATAAACTCGGTTTACATCGAGCTAGACAGAGCTCTTAAAAAACTAGAAGACTAAGCTTTTATCATGGGCAGTCTCCCGAAGGTTGGTATAGTCATACCAGCCTTTAATGAAGAGGAACTACTGCCCAAAACTCTTTTCTCCCTCTTCACTGCCCTTTCCTCTCTTTCTGATTACCAATTTGAAGTTGTTGTAGTTGATAATAACTCAACAGATAAGACTGCTGCTATAGCCCTCGATCTTGGAGCTAAAGTTGTATTTGAGCCCATTAATCAAATCTCGAAAGCTAGGAACGCCGGTGCTCGTTCTTTACCTGAGGCGAAGTACCTTTTCTTTCTTGATGCTGACACAACCGTCAATCCACAAGTCATACAAGAAGCTCTTCACACCCTAGAGTCTGGAAAGTTTTGTGGTGGCGGAGCTTTAGTGAAATTTCCAAAACCAAGTTTCTTTGTCTCATTTTGGACGGTTATCACCCAAACCTTCAAAGTCGCCGCTGGTGCATTTATCTTCTGTACTAACGAAGCCTACGTAGGCAGTGGTGGATACAGTGAAAAGGTTTATGCTGCTGAAGATGTCTTATTTTCTCGAAGCTTAAAGAAGTGGGCTAAGAAGAATAAAAAAGGTAGATTTACGATCCTGACGAAAAATCCGATCACGACCTCTGATAGGAAGTTCAAGTGGTACTCTGGAGGACAAATACTCTGGCAACTTTTACTGCTGGGCCTCATGCCTTGGCGACTACGAAAACGCAAAAATGCAATGTTTTGGTATACTCGCCCTCAAGCACGATCTAAAGACAATGATGAATAACGTGGATCTTATCTTAAAAAGACTCGCAATGGATTCATTCTGCATTATCTTGATTTAATCATAAATTTTCTACGTTTTACACTTACTTAAGGAGCTTTAAATGTTTGGTAATATCTCTATGGATAACGATTCTGACAAAGAGAAAGATAAGAAAGATTCTTCACCTGGTCTTCAAAATGAAATCTTTGAATCAAGAACAATAATTATCTCTGAAGAAGTATCTCCTGAACTAGCGAAAAAAGTATTTTCTCAATTGGTTATCCTTAACCAACGTTCAACGAAAGATCCAATCAAAGTTTACATCAACTCACCTGGTGGTTGTGCTGACTCTGGCTTTGCGATCTACGACATGTTTAAGTTTTTCGAAGCTCCAGTCATCACTATCATTTCTGGCATGTGCGCAAGTGCTGCTGTCATGATCTTCTTAGGTGCTGACAAAGGTAAAAACTACAGTCTTCCTAACTCACGTTTCCTACTTCACCAACCGTCAACTGGTATCCGTGGTTCGGCTTCAGACATTCAAATCACTGCTGACGAAATCGAGAAAACTAGAGTTCGTTACAATGAAGTAGTTGCTGGTGTTACAGGCAAGACTGCTGACCAAGTTTCAAACGATGCGGATCGTGACTTCTGGATGAGTCCACAAGAAGCGGCAAAGTATGGTCTTGTGAAAAAAGTTATTACTAGCATCAAAGAAGCTAAGTAAAATAACTACATTTTGATTTTCGGGGAGGCTTTCTAAAGCCTCCCTTTTTTATTATCTCAAATAGTGAAATAATTGGGAAATACCAAATTCCCATTTCGGAATATTATTCGAAGCATCCATCCAGTTTACCAGACAACCTAACTTCTTTGTCGAGATCTCGACGCGGTCACCATACTTATGAGTGAATCCCATTCCTTCGCCTTCACGATCAGTAATAGGAGCAAACATAGTTCCTAGAAATAAAACAAAGCCATCTGGGTATTGATGACTATCATTTAAGACCTGACTAGCAAGGTTTTCTGGAGAACGACTTATTTCAGCCATATTACTTACTGCAACATCTTCAAACTTGTCTTCACCAGAGATGCGAACCTGAACTTCAGCACTCTCAACATCTGACATAGAGAAAGTTTTATCGAACAATCGGATCAATGGACCGACAACACAAGAACCGTTTTGATCTTTAGCTTTACCAAGAAGCAATGCACTACGACCTTCAACATCTCGCAAGTTCACGTCATTTCCCAAAGTTGCGCCAACTACTTCACCTGTATTTGAAACAGCTAAGACCACTTCTGGCTCTGGATTATTCCAACTCGATGTAGGGTGCAAACCTGCTTTAGCACCAAAACCAATTGAAGATAAAACCTGAGACTTTGTGAAAACTTCAGCATCTGGTCCTATACCAACTTCTAAGTACTGCGACCATAGTCCCAACTCTTGAAACTTTGCCTTGAGGACTTCACTTTGTTTTGAGCCCGGTTCTATATCGGCTAAATCATCGCCTATTTGACCTATCAAGTCTTTACGGATCTGTTCTGCGGCATGAGGGTTTCCACCAGCCTTCTCTTCTATAACCCGTTCAATCAAACTACTAGCGAAGGTTACACCACAAGCTTTAACAGCTTGCAGGTCACAAGGAGCCAACAAATAAGCTTTTGTTTCATCTTGTTGATAATAAAGCGAATTTTCGAATAGTTCTTTTAAGCTCGAAAACTCAACCTTTTCTCCACTTAAGTAAGACTCCATATCTCCACTTATTATCTCAGAAGTAGTTCTCGGAGCATTTGGCAAAAAATACACTTTGCCATCTGTCACATATATAGGTAATGGACCTGCTTTTCCCAAAAAGTTTTGACTCTCTGGAACGAAACAACGCCCAAGCCACTGACCTTCGGAAAAGGTACCTAAAAAATCATCATTCATTGAAAATGGTAAATCTACACTCATACATCACTCTTTTATTCTGTGGGTATGTATACCCGAACATGTTATAAATCAGGTTAATATAGCGCCAACGCCGAATGAATTGCACTAATTAGCTTATTTATTTCTGAGATATTTTGAAAAGAAGCTGAGTTGATCAACTCTTCAACCGAGTCTCCTTGATCGTAGAGAACTACAGGAGCTTCGTAAGATTTTAAATGTGAAAGGTCGCCGACTAATTCGTCTCGGTGGAGAAACTTGGCGTCTAGATCTAATTGAGAAAGGAACTCTGACCACTCTTTTTTCTCTTTAAAGAAACCATGAGTCAATCGACAGAGGCCACACTTATAAGTTGAGGGGGAAATAAACTTATGCAGTGAGTCGCCTAGGGCATTTAGCTTACCGCTATCGGCATTGTAGATGAATATAAGTTTACCGGTCATAAAAAAAGCGGCGCTTTAAAAGCGCCGCTCAAAGTAAAACTTACTTAACTTCGTTATAAGCCCATTCGAGCCACGGAGTTAAAGCTTTTATATCAGCTGTATCAACAGTTGCACCACACCAGATACGAAGACCTGCAGGAGCGTCTCTGTATGCGCCGATGTCATAGGCAACGCCTTCTTTACCAAGAAGTGAAACCATCTGCTTAACTTTATCTGCATCAAGATCAAGAGTTAAACAAACTGAAGTGTTTGAACGAACTTTTTCGTCTTTAGCAAGGAAGTGGATCCAATCTTTAGAATCAACGAACTCTGCAAGAGCAGCAGCATTTGCTTCAGAACGTTTAATTGTTCCAGCGACACCGCCTTCACTTTCAACCCAATCAAGAGCATCTGCGTAGTCAGCGACACAAAGCATAGAAGGAGTATTGATTGTAGCACCAGTGAAGATACCATCGATCAATTTACCACCTTTAGTAAGACGGAAAATCTTTGGAAGTGGACGATCTGGAGTGAAAGACTCAAGACGCTCAACAGCTTTAGGACTAAGAATAAGTACACCATGCGCACCTTCGCCACCAAGAACTTTCTGCCAAGAGTAAGTAACAACGTCTAGTTTTTCCCAAGGCATTTCCATAGCGAAAACAGCTGAAGTAGCATCACAGATAGTTAAACCTGTGCGATCGTCTGAGATCCAGTCTGCATTGTCAACTTTTACGCCTGAAGTAGTACCATTCCAAGTAAAAACAACGTCGTGATCAGGGTTAACCTGAGTCAGGTCTGGAAGTTGACCGTAGTCAGCTTCAAGCTTATTTACATTGTCTAGTTTAAGCTCTTTTGTTATGTCGGCCATCCAGCCTTTACCAAAAGACTCCCAGTAACAAACGTCAACCGGCTTAGCACCAAGAACTGACCAAAGAATCATTTCAACTGCACCAGTATCAGATGCTGGAACTATACCTAGTTTGTAACCTTCAGGAAGACCTAAAAGCTCTTTTGATTTTTCGATTGTGTTCTTAAGAACTTCTTTACCGATTGCTGATCTGTGAGAACGACCTAAAACGTCTGTTCTAAGATTGTCTAAGCTGTATCCTGGGCGCTTGCTACAAGGGCCTGAAGAAAAATAGGGTCTCGCTGGCTTAACATCTGGCTTCATGAGGTTTATCTACCTTATCTTTTTCGTAATTTAAAATTGTGGATTTGAAGTTTTAACCGTGATTCGTGGATCAAACTGTTCCTGAAGAATATTTTGAATCGCCATCAACGTTCCCGTTTGTGAACTTGGGCAGGAACCACATGCACCTTGATAGTGAATACTTAGTTCCATTTCGTCCGAAAGATCAACTATATCAACACCACCACCATCCATTGCTAGACCTGGGCGAATTGTTTCGTCTAATATCTGATCGATTTCTTCAATAATGTCAGCTTTTTCACCAAAATCGAGCTTTGGTGCTTCTTTCGCTTCTATTTCGACAGCTTCAATCCGGTTGTTAACTTCATCTTTGATCAAGTTTTCAACATCTATCCAATCAGTTTCCTGATCTTTCGAAACCGTTACGTAGTTGTCTCTATAGAAAACAGAAGTCACACCTTGAACTGCAAAAAGTGACTTAGATAGATCATCCTTGGCTTCTTCAGCAGAATCATACTGACAAATACCGTTCGGTAATATTCTCTCATTAAGAACATACTTTAGAGCATTTGGATTTGGCGTAATTTCCATATGAGTAACAAATATCATCTCTAAACCTTATAAAATTTTAGCTAATTTAGCGTAAGAATGAAAGCTTTCACTGGTTTATGATACATTTTATTGAGCTTATCCAAAATGTACAGATCTGTATAAACTTTTAATTTTCAACGAAATAAAAATATTTCAGTACTTGAAAAGGAAAAGAATGGCGGTTTCTTAAGAATCTCGTTGCACCATAAAACCCCTCCCTCCTCCCCATATTCCCCTCTATATGGTGCAACGAGATCTTAAAGCTCACAGAAACTGTACAGAATTGTCTATGAAAGAACTTTCTCTAAAGCTTCAATAAACCTTTGATTCTCTTCAGATTTTCCAAAACTTACTCTGATCCACTCATCTAAACCGTAAGGTGCCATAGGTCTAACTATAACACTTTCTTTTGTAAGAGCAGCTGTAACGTCTTTACCATTACCTGTCTTTATAAGCATGAAATTCGCATAAGAACGCTCAAAAGTTAAACCCTTCTGCTTACAGAAGTTCTCTATCAACTCACGACCAGCTTTATAAGTCTCCACAGAGTCATTTATAAATGCATCATCATCTAATGCTGCAGCTGCTGCAAGCTGACCAATAAGAGTCGTATTGAACGGTTGACGCGGTTTTTCTAACGCTTGAACGATAGCTGCTGGACCTATGCCGTAACCAACGCGAAGTCCTGCTAAACCGTAAGCTTTTGAAAATGTTCTAAGAACAAGGCAAGCTCGCCCCTTTCTAAAAAACTTCATAGTATCAGGCATGTCACCGAGACAAATCTCAGCGTATGCTTCATCGAAAACAACGAGAACATCTTCTGGAACTTTATCCATGAAAGCATCTATTTCAGCTTCTGAGACCATAGTCCCAGTTGGATTATTTGGGTTACAGATAAAAACTATGGATGTTTCAGGAGTGATAGCAGCTGCCATCGCATCAAGATCATGAGTTAGCCCCTTCATCGGAACTTCGATAAAGTTTGTCCCGGTCATTTTCGAAAGTATCTTGTAGATCACAAAAGCTTTTTCTGAAGCGACAACAGATTTTCCTTCTCCCATAAGAGTCATGGCAAGGAAAACGAGAATTTCGTTTGAACCTGAACCAAAAATAACTTCATCTTCGGCAATGTTATACTTTTGACAGATTTTCTGTCTAAGAGCATAAGCACCGCCGTCTGGGTAACGGTAAGCTTCTTCTGCAAAGTTTTTGATAACCTCAACAGCACTTGGCGCAACACCAAGAGCACTTTCGTTCGAAGCAAGTTTTATGATTCCATCAGGATCTAAACCAAGTTCACGAGCGACATCTTCAATTGGTCGCCCTGGTTGATAAGGAGTGATCTGACCTACATTCTCGTTTATTTTCTCTAAAACTTTCATAATTTTAGTCTATGTTCTTGCCGCTAGGGTAACTTCCAAGAACTTTTACAAAAACACAAGATTCTTTAAGATCGTCTATAAGCTTAATTGTCACTTCGTCTTGTACATGACCGATAAAGTCAACGAAGAATAAGTACTCGCCCTCTTTGTTTTTAGAAGGACGACTCTCAATCATACTCATGCTGATTTTTTCGCGATCGAAGTAAGAAAGGCATTCGTAAAGAGCACCCACTTTATCTTTTACCATGATCATTATAGAAGTCTTATCATCACCAGTAGGTTTTGGCTGCTGCCTACTTATAACGAAGAAACGTGTCACGTTATTCATACGATCTTCGATATTGCTCTCTAAAACATTCAGCTGGTACGCTTCCGCTGCTAATTCACTCGCTATAGCTGCTGTGCCCGGCTCTACAGATGCTCTTCTTGCTGCTTCTGCTGTACTTCTAACTTCAACTAATGGAATAGATGGAAAGTTTTTATGTAAGAAGCCGCGACACTGAGCTATGGCTTGAGGATGAGAATAGACAACGGAGATGTCTTTACCATCACCTTGAGTCATCAAAAACTGATGTGCAGGAAGATTTATTTCTGCACAAATACTGCATGTAGAGTTCGCGAACATATCAAGAGTATAAGTAACCGCACCTTCTGTAGAGTTCTCTATCGGTACAACACCGTAAGTTACTTTACCTTTCTCTACATCTTCGAAAACTTCAGCAATGCTATGTTTAGGAACATACTTAACTGATTTACCAAACTTCGATAGAGCCGCTTGATTCGAAAAAGTATTCTCTGGGCCAAGGTAAGCAATAGTCAAAGGATACTCAAGAGCCAGAGCTCCAGACATGATTTCACGGTAGATCGCTCTCAAAGTTACATTTGGCAATGGTCCTTTGTTCAGTTTAGAAAGTCTTTCAAGTAAAGCCTTCTCTCTTTCTGGAACATAAATCTCGTGAGAATTACTATTTTTCCATTTACCAACTTCATGAACTAGTCCGTAACGTTTATTTATCAACGTAACTATTTGTTCATCAATAGCATCTATCTCCTGACGGAGTCCGCTTAAATCCATTAAATTAATCCTGTTAAAATTTTTATTCCCTCAATTAATCCTCGCTCGGAGCAGAGTCAACACACATAGATAAAAAAGGCTCTTAAAAGCAGGATTTTTCACCTTACAGGGGTATATTCTGCAAACTGTAATTTTTTCACTTAGGAAGTCAATGAGTTCAAACCTAGTCATCATCACTGGCGACGACTTGGATTTAATCCGTAAAAAAACTAGCGAGACCGTCAAAAGAGCTGCTGGCGAAAATGCCGACGAATTTTCTCTTGACATTCTCAGAGAATCAGACGATTCCACTCCCATCGAACTCATTAGTGACCTGATCAAATCTATCCAAACACCTTCATTCTTTGGCCAAAAAACGGTTTGTCTGCAAAACTGCTCTTTCCTCGATCGTGAAGGGAGTAAAACAGACAAGTCCCCATTAGCCAAAGTCTTTCATGAATTAGCTGCACTTATTGCAGAAGGTATTCCTCAAGATATCTTTTTGATTGTCAGTGGAAATGGCCTAGACTCAAGAAAATCGATCATGAAAGCGGCGGCGAAAGCCAATGCTGAAATTCACAACTTCAAGAAATTACAACTTTCTGGTAAATGGCAAGAGCAAGTTCAAATGCTTCTTCGCTCTGCTTGCCAAGCTAAGCACCTCAACCTGACTGGCCGCGCTCTCGAATACCTTTGTGAAGTCATAGGTACTGAAACTGGACGAATTGAAACAGAACTCGAAAAAATAATTTGTGCCTGTCCAGGAAAGGAAACAATCGACTATCTCGATATTGTCGATATATGTACTGGCAATGCCTCTACTGCCATCTGGGCATTCTCCAATGCACTCGGTGACCGCAAACTTAAAAATGCCTATAAAGCCATCGACAACATCATTCATCAAAGCAAAGACCAAGAGTCTGTTGTCATGAGTCTACTTTACCAAACTGCGACTCACTTCAGAACACTTTTGAAACTCAAACTTCTTATGCAACAGGCTTCACTAAGAGGCCCCGATGCCGTTTATGGTTTTCTGAAAAATCTAACACCGGCCCATAAAGAACAATTTAAGAATAATGACCTTATCAAAATGCACCCTTACAGAGCGAAAATATTAGCTCAAAGTGCATCTCTATATAGTGGTCAAGAACTTATTCAAATAATCAATAATATCACGACAGCGAACCGCAAACTTGTCAGTTCTGCTATCCCTAGGCGTATGCTTCTTGAACAACTTGCGCTGATGATAATCAAAGGAAATAGGACCACCCTACAAGGTTAAAACTATGTCGATACTAACAAACTCATTTTTGACGGCACAAAAGACTCTCAATGATTTCATTGCAGACTCTGAAAATATCTCAAAAGTTGAAAGACTTGCAGAAGACTTAGCTAAAGCATTTCAAAATAACAATAAGTCGATCATTTTTGGTAATGGCGGCAGTGCTTGTGACGCAGCTCATTTTGCTGAAGAGTTTACTGGCAGATATCGCGGTCACAGAGCTTCACTCCCTGTAATTGCCTTTAACGATGCAGGTCACATAACCTGTGTAGGAAATGACTATGGGTTTGAAGATATTTTCTCCCGTCCAACAGAGGCTTTCTGTAATGAAGGCGATGTTGTTATAGGTCTTTCTACATCTGGCAATTCGGCAAATGTTATCAAGGCTCTTGATGTCGCCAAAGAAAAAGGCGCGCTTACAGTAGCTCTTATTGGTAAAGATGGCGGAAAAATGAAAGGCCAATATGACTACGAATGGATAATTCCTGGCGAAACGTCAGATCGTATCCAAGAAATTCATATGATGATTCTTCATATTCTTATCGAAGGCGTTGAAAGGATTCTTTTCCCTGAAAATTATTAACTTGCTATAGTCCCGTTTTTTTTCTAGAATATCTGAACTGTATTCAGCTACGAGCTGTCCTTGTGGAGAGAAATTTGACGGGCCTAAATTTAGGAAGTTATTATGGGAATTTTCGACTTATTTAAAAAGAAGTCATCAGACAAAGAAGACTTAACAGATCAAATGTTGACGATGAAACCTCGTCAAGAGCCAACAAAAAGAGAAACTAAGCCACCGGTAAATACCTCTGCGCCACCCGCTCCGAGCCAAGCCCAAGAGTTAAACCTTACGCCTGATCCGGAAGTCAAACTTAAACATCCTGAAAGACCAAATACACCAACTCCTGAGCCAGCGCCCTCACAACTTCAGACTCAACAAAGTGATAAAAAACACTTAGATCAACTTCCAAGTGTCAAAAAACTTGTGATCCCTTCAATTGATGAAAATCAATCCGAAGAAATAAAAATCAATCCTACCCCAGAAGAACCTAAAACACTCAAACAAGTTTCTCTTGGAACGAAGCCTCCTGCTCAAGAAGATATTGTCCCTCAGCAACAAAATATTGTTATGGGCGAAGGTATAAACATCCCTCTTAATCTTTTTATCAGTCACATTCCTGAACAATTCTTAACACCAAATGCTGCCACATCTGTTACAGAGCAAGAAACTGTTAGATTTTCAAAAGAAGAAATACTACCCATTTTATCCCAAGGTGTATTTGCTGTCGTAGGTGGAGCCTTACTCAAAAGACTACCTCAAAAACTACTCATTAACCCAAGTGCTGACGTCCAGGAAATATTTAACATACCCCTAGATACTATACTCCCACTTGTTCCTGCAGAATGGTTCAGTCTTCAAGGGCAAGATACTTCACTAACCGACGCAATCAGTGGTATGGACAACCCATTTGCAGACTCTTTGAGTGCAGCACCGATAGAGCCTGAAGATATAGATAATGCTCTATCCCCTGCTGAAGCTCCACAAACAAAAGAAGAAAACAGTGAATCTGTCAATGTCGCTATTGAAGAAGAGGAAGATAGTATTGCCGTTGAGATAGAAGAAGAGGAAAGTATCTCATTAACAATCGACGATGAAGAAGAAACTGTTGCTGTCGAAATAGAAGAAGCAAAACCAGTGAGTAATTCTCTGTTTGCTGATGACGATGAAGAAGTTGTCGAGCCCGTCGCTAAAGCACTTCCTCCATCTATCAAAATGAGCTCTACAAATACAGAAGTCCCTGTATTAAAGCCTATCGATGAGGCTGAAACTGCAGTTCAAAATAGAGAAGATATATTTTCTGAGACCTGTACAGACAACACCTTAATCATCCCATCTGAAAGAGTAGCACACATAATTCGCTCACCTCAAAGCACATTGAGCTTACCTAAAGCCAAGGCGTTGAGCTGCTTAGCTGAAGGCCACTTTAACTTTACTCGTGAAGAATTATGTCGATACGGAAACGTCACTGAAAACGCCATCATGTCAAATGACACCGTCATCAATATTGGTCTCGACAAAATCATTGACCTCATCCCACCAGAGTGGATGTCTATTCAAGGGCAAGATACCAGCAAAACTGAAGCCATTGACAATATGAATAATGTTTTTGGGGCAGAGTTTGGCCAAGAACTAGAAGAGGCCGAAAAGAAAACTGAAGAAAAAGAGCCTGAGCAAAGAGATATAAAGACAGCCTCTGGTTCACTCATAACTGGCGGAAACTTTGGCAGTAAAAAAATAATCTTTGACGATGATGAAAGTGAAGAAGAAACAAACGTCACTATCGATGAAGATGATGATGAAGAAATAGAAGTTGCCATAGAAGAAAGTGAACCATTAGCAGCAACGCTAACACCACCAAAAGCAACTCCAGAAATTGTAGAAGAGCCTAAGGTTAAAGCTCCATCTATTTTTGAAACTCAGCAGAATGTAAGCTCATCCCTTGTTCCTCCTGCTCCTGCTCCGGCTCCGGCCGAGAAACCTGAGTCATCGATTCTTGTAAAGAACGAGCTTAATATCCCAGAAAAAGAGCAAAGCAATGAAACTAAGGTAACGAATACTTCAATTATAAGCCCTATCTCTAAAAGACCTGCACTTGAAGGTAGCGTTCCAAATGCAACTGGAGATAGCACGCGCCCAAGTACTGCACCAAACGGCATAGATGTAAACCGCAGCAATATCAAAGATCTATGTCAATTACATTCTGCTGGTGAGAAACTTGCTCAAGCAATTATTGATTACCGTACCGAGAATGGCCCTTTCAAAAGAATTAACGAGCTTAGAAATGTCCCAGGAGTTGGTTCATCTGTCTACCGTGCTCTGACTGGATTAAAACCATCTGCTGACCTAGAAGCCGCTGAACGACGAATCAATAAGCTGGTAGATCTTGAAGAAGGTGTCGATCATACTCTCGGGAAAATAATAACAGCAGCTCTGAGAAAGTATAACTTTAAGTCTTTAATCCTCTCAGAAAAGGATGGGTTTGAGATATGCTCTACTGGAGATAAGTCTCTTTTAGAAAGTAACAGTGAACTTTTAGCTGCTGCAACACCTCAGCTTTTCAAGAAAACAAAACACTTTCTCAAACAAGCAAACTTGCCACATCCAGAAACTTTTACCTTCTATTTAGAAGAAACACCTGTAACTTTCGGTATTGCTGATGAAGTCTTTTTGGTCATGGTCCATAACAGTCCTTACCCAGAAATGAAGCATATGAAACAATCTCGAGAATTAATTAATGAACTAGCGTGGTACTGTTCTTTCAGAGCAGTTCTTTAGGAGATAGATGCTAACTGTTAGTACAATTTGGACTCTGTGTGTCTTACAGTTCAAGTCAGCCGTCATGGGTAATCAAGCATGGGAACTTGTTGCAAAAACACCTGATACAGTCTTAAAGAAATCTCTAGAGAAAATAGAAATTGGCGATGTCGAGGAAGAAGAATCTGCTGAAAACAGCTTCCTCTACAGAT
Source organism: Lentisphaeraceae bacterium (assembly GCA_021232515.1). Taxonomy (GTDB): domain Bacteria; phylum Verrucomicrobiota; class Lentisphaeria; order Lentisphaerales; family Lentisphaeraceae; genus JAKVBD01. The sequence goes on along the minus strand of JAJPOQ010000061.1, from coordinate 3,039 downwards.
TCACTTTATCCATTCTTGGAAGTGCTCTGCTCTTCATATTCGAAATATGCCTTTGTGGCTACCTTCTTGTTGAAGATCACTCTCCACTCTCATTTAACCTTGCCTTTGCAATCCTTTACAAAAACCTGATTCTTTTTGGTATTTTTGCTACTTTTAACAGAAGAAGTAAAGAACCCAGCCTATTTGAAACGCTCAACATCATCCCTAAATGGGCCAAGAACCTTGACCGAGTTTCATCATTCCTTTCTGCAACTGCACTTCTAGCAATCGCATGGCAAAGAATTAAATGACCGTTTATTTCACATCATCAAAATCAGTGTGAAACTTATCCCACCAAGCTAGCCATGCCTTTGCAGTGTCTTCTTTATTAATCGCATATTCACCTTGAGTTGCATACAATACGGTTACTTTCCCTTTATCGCTCGTATCTAATTTATGGAAGAAGAACTTAACTCCTGATGGGTAAGTCCTTAAAACTTTACTAATCATATTAGCAGCGTATGTTCTTATCTCTAACTTCTCTGCTGGTTTATTTTTCTCTTCATACCAGTACAATTGAGAATCTTCACCAAACTCAGTTTCACGAGTATCTTCTAAAAGACTCGCCAGCAAGCTGATCCCTGATATACCTTTTTGCTCAAAAACCTGAATTAAAAGTGTGGTGGTACCTTCATCAGCATCTTTCAAAGTTGATTCCAATTGAGCTTTAGTCAGCGACCGGTAACGACGCATTTCTTTAGCCCTATCATTCATTTTAAACCAAGCTTTTTTCTTGAGGAAAGCTTCCTGAAAGCCTCTCCCCCCAGCTTTATCTGTAATATCTTCTCTAGAAGAGTCAACCACATCGATATTTACAACTTGTTCTTCTGTATCATCTAAACGCTCCATAGCCTCTTTTTTAGTTGGCTTTGAACTTGATGAAGAAGAGCATGCACTCAAAAAAACAAACAAACTAATAAATATATAAAATTTCATATCAAACTCTTATTTGTAATCTTTCATAGACTTTTGCCACCACTCTTGCCACACCTTTGCAACATCCTCTTTCACAACCGCAAAACCATTTCTAACTCCAACAAACATCTTATCTTTTGTCATGGTTATAGTTACTGCTCGAGGGTTCAACCCCACTTTCTGCTGCAGTGTAAAAGCTGCATATATTCTGAGCTCGACCATTTCAGCAGGCTTATTTTTAGCTTCATACCACCAATGCTCTCTATTTTTGGAGAATACCGCTGTACGAGAGTCATTTAAAAAAGCAGCCAAAACAGATATAGCTCCATCCTTCCTTACCAATAGCTCCTCAATAATTAATGTAGCTTCATGAGGGCTTGCATTTTCACTTAAAAGCTTTAGTTCAGAGATACTTTTGCCCTCTAAGTATTTCCCGGGTCTGCTACTTGACAAGTCGACCCAACCTCCAGACTTTACAGGCTTACCTGTCTGCGGATCATATAGAGTTTTAACTTCAGAACCTTTAAGGTTAACAGGTTTTCTAACGCCATTTTCATCAACATACATCACTTGACTTTTAAACTTCGTCTTGCCTACTTTTTGAGGCTGGTCTTTTTTATTTTGTGCAGACTTTTTAAACTTTTCATGCTTATCATCTTTTGAAGAAGATGAACAAGACACCAGTCCAAGGAGTAAAAAGGTAGTCAAAATGTATTTCATATGTATTTACCATTAATTTGAAGTTGACTTCAGTTGATAAATATTTTCCTTCAAGAATATTTAACAAGCTCATCTCAGAGTATATAGATTAGAAAATTAAAACTGTAACAAATTCAGGATAAAAAGCACTTACATGAAGTATCTCCAACAAGAAGGACAACTCGTTAACTGGTTAAAAGTCATGCGAGTCTCTCAAGGCTTCTTTTTTATTAGTGCTATGCCAGTTATACTCGGATCCGCAATGGTACTCTATCATCATGACGTCAAGATCAGTCCTCTCGTATTTTTCCTGATGGTTGTTGGCAGTCTGATCTACCATCTCGGTGCAGACATGATTAATGAATACTACGATCATGTTTCTGGGAACGATGCACTAGTTGATATAAAGACTCCTTTTAGTGGAGGAACTGGCATCCTTGAAGAAGGACTTCTTAAACCTCGAAGAGTTCTCTATGCCAGCTGGATTTTCTTTCTCATCGGCGTGATCATTTCATTTGCCATCGCTGAATTAACTACTGAACTCATTCTTATTTTTTCAGCTTGTGGACTTATCTCTTGTTGGGGCTACTCCGCTCCACCACTTAAATTTTGTTATCGCGGCATAGGTGAAGTCGTCATTTTCCTTAACAATGGTCTTTTCATCATTGGTGCGATATTTATGGCATTCACTGAGACTTTTGACTTAAGACTCATCTTACCTTCATGTTTCTTGGGGTTCTTAGGATTTGCAATCATCCTCATGAATGAAGTGCCTGACTATAACGCCGACAAACAAGTCGATAAGAAAAACCTCGTGGTAAGGTTTGGAATAAAGAATGCTCTCGTTCTTCACAAAATTGCGATAGTCTTAGCCTTTTCTGCGATCATTGCTGCAGTAGCCCTACAGCATCTACCTTGGCTCTGTCTCATGGCCTTTATTGGACCATTCTTAGTAAGCGACAAAAAGATCTTTAATACCAAGAAAGTATTAGATGATATGCAGAACCCAAATGCTCTTACCGGATTATGTAAGTCGACTATTGAGCTAAAGTTTAAATCTTGGTTATTTCTAATGGTAGGGTTTGGCTTAGACTTCGCTATTGTTCACTTACTATAGCGGAAACCGTAGATCGCCCCAGAAATACCACCTAAGATATGAGCGAAGTGAGATATGCGATCACTCCCTAGAGAAGTCGCAAACTCATTCCCTAAAAACAGTAAACTTATAATTATAAATGTCAGCGGCAAATCGCCTTTTTTATAATTTGTAATTAATGTTCCAAGTTCTGTGATGATGGAGCAACCTTTCTAATTCCCATCATCACCTTATTCTGTATTTTCATCTTTTCATTCCAGAATAGTTTCCACTGCTTTTCATCAGTAAAT
>JAJPOQ010000173.1 GCA_021232515.1 Lentisphaeraceae bacterium | reverse complement strand
AAGAGTCAAGGGGGATATGAGCTGAAAAAGGATAGAAACGCTTTAACTGGCCTCTCAGGAAGACTTAAAGGCATAAAATAGAAAATTACTTAAGGTCAAAAAATTAAAAAGAAGGGGCTGTACCTTTTGATACAGCCCCTATTTCTTTTATTCTAAGCGCCGTACTTTTGACGGTAATCAGCAATCATGTCTTTCATCTTATCATCAACAATGACCTTGCCGTCAATTTCTCTGTTGTGGAGATAATCAACGACTTCATCGATAGTCACTATGGCAAATGTCTTAATACCGAAGTCTTCTTGAACTTGGTCGATAGCCGATAAATCGCCAGTACCTTTTTCCATGCGGTCGACAGAAACGACAATTGCCTGGATTTTTACATTTGCAGCAGCTTCAATAACCGGAAGACTTTCGCGAATTGCAGTACCGGCAGTGATAACATCTTCAACGATAACGATTTTCTCGCCATCTTGTAGTTTGTGACCAATAAGGTTGCCGCCTTCGCCGTGAGTTTTTGCTTCTTTACGATTGAATGTAAAATTCACATTTTTATTGAAAAGTTTATTCAATGCAACTGATGTTGTGATGCAAAGAGGAATACCTTTATAAGCCGGTCCATAAAGACCAGAAAAGTCGTCAGCCAATTCTTTGTTTAGTGCTTTTGCATAAAACTCACCAAGCTTTTCCATTTGTTCACCGTTGTTGTAGTTGCCGGTATTAATGAAAAATGGAGTTTTTCTGCCACTCTTAGTTGTGAAGTCGCCAAATGTTAGGACGTTTGATTTGACCATAAATTCGATAAATTCTTTTTTGAAGTCTTCCATAAATAAATCCTTTTTTCGAACTGTAGCTTCAATTGACAGAATGGCACGACAAAGATTTGTAACTTAGTAAATATTTTCGGCGTATTATAGGTAATCAATTAAAAGGATGTGCTGTGAGAAAGTATTTGTTATTTATCTTTGCTTGTATTCATATATCGACTTTTGGAATCGAAGAAATACCAAGTTTATTTTATACAAAGTCTCTTTTTGAAGATGACTTTTCTAGTGAGAAGTTGAGTCGAGACTGGAAGTCATACAAAAGTAAAACCTATGTAAAGGATGGAGTGTTTGTTGGTGTTGAAGAACCAAATGGTGGGCACGACTCTGTAAATTCTGTTGTCTTGGCTCCATTTAAAGATGTTGAAGTGTCGTTACGCTTTAAGTTTGTTGGCTCACCATTATTCAAAGTTACTTTTAACGATTCGAAATGTAAGGAAGTTCACGCGGGGCATATTTGCCGTGTGATGATTTATAAAAATCGCTTAAGGCTTATGGATGGAAAAACCGGTACCTTCAGAAAGGATATACATGATCTTAAGAAAAAGGGGCCTTTGGATAAGAAGACGAAACAGTACTTAAAAACCAAAGAGAAGAACTTTAACTATGAGTTTGAAGAGAACACTTGGTATAAATTAGCAATTCGTATCAAGGGAAATGAGATGCAGGCTTATGTTGATGGAAAGTTTGTTGGATCATTCACTTCAGAGGGAATTGGCCATGCAACTAAGAATAAGCCGGCCATAGTTGTCGATAAGCAAGAAATGCATATCGATGATTTTAAGGTGAGAGTACCTTAAATGCTACTTCTTTTTCTGAAAGACATCGACACGAGCAGGTGGGACATTGCCAATGACGACTTTAGACTTAACTCGGTCAAACTTCTTTAGAAGTGGTGAACGGCTAGCTCTTAAGTCGTAAGTAAATTGGATGATAACTCCGTCATCGCTTAACACAGTGTGCATCTGGTCAATTATATTATCCACTACAAGGTCAGGAATACTCTTAAGAGGTAAACTTGAGACTATCGCATCAACATTTCCAGACTTTTCACTAAGTATCTCGGTTAAGTGACATGCATCACCTTCGAGGATGTTTAGCTCAGGGAATCTACTTTGTAAGTGCTTTACCATCTTTGGGGACATTTCTAGACACATGAGGCTATCTTTGTCAATTCCAACTTTGGTTAGAGCTTTGGTGATAGGGCCAGTACCAGGGCCAAGTTCGACGACGAAAAGGTCATCTTTTTTGGGGACGAAGTTTGCCATAGTCCGACCGAGGCGTGGAGAACTAGGTACAAGAGCGCCGACGGATTTCGGATTTCTAATGAATTGAGAGAAAAATGAAATATTCGTTTTTAGAAACGACGGATTACTCTGTTCTTTATGCATGACACTCCCAGTAAGATAAGATAAAATTATCATTATCGTGAGCTTAGGTCAAGGTGCGGCATATGATATTTGTGCTAATTCATTTGCAGCAGGGATTATTTGGATTATTCTTGAATAAGCAATGATTACCTCAACTTATTAGCCCTAAAAGAACTCATGTCAGAAGCAAAATTTGTCCACTTAAATGCCCATACAGATTATAGCATGCTCCAAGCTGCATGCCCGGTTAAAAAACTTGTTGCCAAAGCTAAAGAATTCGGAATGAATGCTTTAGCTCTTACTGACTACGGTAACTTGTGTGGCACAGTGGACTTTTATAACGCTACAACTGGTGCCGATATAAAGCCGATTATTGGCTGTACTGTTTTCGTCGCATCGGGTAAATATACTGACAAAAACTATCATCAAGAGAAGCCTTCTGGCTATAGTTTGGTGCTTTTAGCAAAGGATTTTGAGGGCTATCAAAATATTTGTAGACTGAATGCTCATGCTCATTTAGAAGGGTTTCACATGAAGCCGAGAGTTGATAAAGAGCTACTGGCTAAGTACAACTCTGGTCTTATTGCCCTTTCAGCGTGTCGTAATGGTGAAGTTTATGAGCTTCTAAAAAAGGGTAATACTAAGCGAGCAGAAAAGGTGAGCTTAGAGCTTAAAGAGATCTATGGCGTTGAAAACTTCTATATGGAAATCCAAGATCATGGTTTCGCAGAAGAGAAAGAAATAGTTAAGCAGATGATTGACATAGCTCGAGCTAAAGATATACCGCTTGTTGCGACAAATGACGTTCACTATCTCGATACGCAAGATGCAGAAGCTCATGACTTACTTGTTTGTATCGGCGAGAAGAGGACGGTCAACGAAGAAAATCGTCCTAAGTTTGTTGGCGACCAGTACTACTTTAGATCTCAAGAAGAAATGATCGAGCTTTTTAAAGACTATCCAGAAGCCATTAGCAATACCGTTAAGATTGCAGATCAGTGTAAAGTCGATTTAGACTTCGAGACCAATCACTATCCGGTTTATGAATTGGAAGACGGTAGTGATAAGCAGCCTGAGTACCTTAGACAAGTTTGTCTTGATAATATTCTCCGTTGTTATGAGTGGGAATATAAAGAAGGTATGGAGCTCTCAGAAGAGCAACAGGTTATCATCGAACGACTGGACTTTGAGCTCGAAGTTATTATCCGTACAGGTTTTGCATCTTACTTCCTCGTAGTATGGGATTTTATCATGTACTCAAGAGAAGAGGGCATACCAGTAGGTCCTGGTCGAGGTTCAGGTGCAGGTAGTATTGTTGCTTTCTTGTTAAGTATCACCAATCTTGATCCAATTAAGTACGATCTGCTATTCGAAAGGTTTTTGAACCCTGAGAGGATTTCACCCCCCGACTTCGATATCGACTTTTGTGAGCGACGCCGTTATGATGTTATTGAGTATGTTCGTAAAAAGTATGGTACTGAAAAAGTAGCTCAAATTGGTACATACGGTACTTTGAAGGCGAAAGCTGTTATAAAAGACGTGACCAGAGCCCTAGGCTTCAACCATACAGATGCAGATAGAATCACTAAAACTTTACCAAATCATCCAAAACTGACTCTAAAAAAGGCTCTAGATCCAGGTGCCCCGGATAATCCAAATGAACTGTTCAGCCCTGACTTTAGAAATATGTACGAAAATGAATCTTGGGTTAAGCAGATCATTGATCAGGCCTTTAAACTTGAAGGCCTCAATAGGCAGATGGGTATTCACGCAGCGGGCGTGATTATCGGTGACCAGCCATTGACGAACCTTGTACCTCTTATACAGGGACAGAATGAAGGTGAAGCTGTAACTCAGTATTCTGGGGGACCTTGTGAAGATCTTGGTCTTCTAAAAATGGACTTCTTGGGACTCAGAACCTTAACTGTAATTGACGATGCCGTGAAGCTTGTTAAGAAAGGTCACGGCATAGATATGGACATCGAAAAGATTCCAATTGATGACCCTAAGACTTATAAACTTTTCCAAGAAGGCCGCACAGTTGCCGTCTTCCAGTATGAATCTGCGGGTATGCAGAAGTGGATGAAGCTTCTTAAGCCAACAGTATTCCCCGATTTGATCGCGATGAACGCACTCTACCGTCCAGGTCCTATGGAGTACATCCCAACCTTTATTGCTCGTAAACATGGTGAAGAACCAATCATTTATGCGATCGATGACATGTCAGAGTATCTTGAAGAAACTTATGGTGTGACGGTTTATCAGGAACAGGTGATGTTACTGTCGCAGTCACTTGGTGGTTTTACGAAAGGTGAAGCAGATACGCTGAGAAAAGCGATGGGTAAGAAGAAGATGGACCTTCTCGACATGCTGAAGCCGAAGTTTTTAAACCAAGGTGCAGAAAAAGGTTACGACAAGAAACAACTTGAAAGTATCTGGGTTTCTTGGGAAGCATTTGCTGCTTATGCCTTTAATAAATCTCACTCAACTTGTTATGCTTGGGTTGCTTACCAAACGGCATATTTAAAGTCTCACTATCCTGCAGAGTTTATGGCCGCGGTTTTGACTTCGGAATTGGGTAATGCCGAGAAAGTGGCCTTCTTTATTCATGAATGTAAAGAGATAGGCATTCAAATAGAAAACCCAAATGTGAATTTGAGTCAGGTTAGTTTTGATGTTTTTGAAGGTAAACTCCTCTATGGTTTAGCCGCGATAAAAGGCGTTGGTACAGCTGCAGCAGAAGCAATAGTTCGCGTTCGAAATGAAAACGGCAAGTTTGAAGACTTTAGTGACTTTTGTGAAAAGGTAGAAGGTGGCGTTAATCGCCGTGTCATGGAAAACCTCGTAAAGGCTGGAGCTTTTGATTGCTTTGGAATAAAGCGTTCGTGTTTATTTGCGATGATTGAACCAGCTTTGCAAAGAGCTCAGTCAACAGCAAATGATCGCGCTTCAGGTCAAGGCTCTTTGTTTGATATGCTTTCAGATGAAGATCTTGCTGATTCGAAGTTAGATGTTTCAGTTCCGGATTTACCAGAGTGGCATGACAAAGAAAGACTTGATAATGAAAAACAACTCTTAGGTTTCTACGCAACAGGTCATCCGTTAGGACAGTTTGCGCAAATAATCAAGAAGTATAGCACAGTAGACCTTATAAGAATTAAACAAGAGTCAGAAGAGCAGGGCATCAAGTTTGGTGCGATGATTTTAAGTGTTATGATGAAGACGACAAAGAAAGATGGTAGAGCTTGGGCAATCCTTGTTGTTGAAGATTTATCAGACTCAATAGAGTGCCTATGTTTTCCTGATACATTTGAAGAATGTAAGAACTACATAAGTTCTGAAGCTCCAGTATTTATTGAAGGAGTTTATTCTTACAAAGAAGAAGACGATACACGTAAGATCATTGTACGTAAAATCATTCCTATGACAGATGCGGTCAGTGCTTATACGACCGAGGTTCATGTTAGATTTACAGAATCACAAATCAATGAAGATTCATTTAATAAGCTGAAATGCCTTATTTCAAAACGTCGTCAACAAGTGAATGACTATGAAAAGCTTGAACTAATAAAAGCAGCGATGGTTTACTTCGATAAATCAGAAGCTGACTTTGCCGCGAAGTTTGCTGGTTACTTAGAAGATACTATGCGACCAATAGTCGAATCAACTCAAATGGAGTCACTTCTGAAGTCGCCTCGTTTTGGTTGTATGAACTCAGAAACTAGCTTTTTAGCACCAGAACAGAAAGACTATCTAGTCAGAAAGCTTAAAGAGATAAAGTTTAAGAACCCGTTGATTCTTTGTGTTCAATCACTTGAAGGTGATTTGGCATTTATTGAAGCTGGACCGGCGTTTAAGTTGAACGCTAGTTGGGAGATGATAAATGAAATCAAAGAATTATTTGGTGAGAAGGCCGTTCACTTGAAGGCAGATAAGTCTGTTCCAGAGGTAAGGCGCCGTCAATTCTTTAAGAAAGCCAAAGCCAGTTAAGACTTTTTATTCAGGTCTTCGATAAAGCTCTCAACATCATTTAATTTTGCCGCCAGTGCTTCAGTGTCGAAATTGTTGTAGTGCGAGTTGAGAGTGCTTAGCCATTTCTTGAACTTATTATTTGGTAGATTAACTGAAAGCTTATTTAAGATTTGAATGATCTTATAAAGGTCATTTATTTCTTGTGATTTTGCAGCTTCAAATATAGATGGCTTCATAGACACTAGTTCAGTTGAAATGGTTTGAGAGTATTCGTCACTTTTATCTAAGTCATGTTCGGGAGAAGCTTCATTTACTTTTAAGTGTTGAGCAAGTTGATCAAACAGGCACTTTGATGAAAAAGGCTTAAATAAGAAGCCATCGAAAACTTCATTTAACTCTTCTTCAGATTCAGCAATAGCATTGGCCGTTATCGCTATGATTGGACAATGGTTATAGTTCTTCAGTTGCCTTATTTTTTTAGCGGCTTCGTAACCATCCATTTTAGGCATTTTTACATCCATCAAGATTAAATCAGGCTTATAGCGCTCGGTAACTTCCAAAGCTTCTAGCCCATCTTTAGCTCGAAGGATATTTAGCGGCTGATTTTCTAAAAAGGTGACAATCATATCTTGGTTTAAAGAGATGTCGTCGGCGATTAAGATCGTAGCTTCAAGAAATTCATAATGATTCTCTTCGTCTATTTCATCGTCATCAGAAAGGTCAAAAACTTCGACATCTTTTAGGGTGACGATGAACTCAGTGCCTTTACCGAGTTGACTGTTAATTTTAATGTCGCCGCGCATAAGCTTGATAAGCTTTTGGGTGATAGCTAAGCCCAAACCAGTACCAGTGGCGTTTGTTTCTTCCAAATCGTTGACTTGTTCAAACTTTTCAAAGATAGAGTTGATTTTACTTTGGGCGATACCGATGCCGCTGTCTTTGACAGAGAAGATAAGTTGATGGTCTTCAGTGAAGTCGAAAACCTCTAGAGTGATTTTCCCTTCTTTTGTAAACTTTATGGCATTACCAATGATGTTATAGAGTACCTGCTTGAGTCTCATTTCGTCAACCAATATGGCACTTGGGATATTTTCAGAGATCTTTAATTCAAACTCAAGTCCTTTCTTTTTGACGAGAGCATCAAACTGTTCTCGGAAACTTTCAAAAAGCCTCACTGTATTTACACTACCAAACTTTAATTCGAACTTTCCGGCTTCGATTTTTGAAAGGTCGAGTATGTCGTTGATTAAAGAAAGTAAGGTTTTACCACTATTGCGGATGATTTTTAGGTAGCGACTTTGTTCTGGATTCTGGAGTTTTTTGTTTAGGATCTCAGTATAGCCGAGTATGGCATTCATTGGCGTGCGTATTTCATGACTCATATTTGCCAAGAATAAGCTCTTTGAGTTGTTTGCCGATTCTGCATTTTCTTTGGCTTCTTGGAGAAGCTCAAGAGCTTTAGCTATTTCTGCAGTTCTTGCTTCAACTCTACCTTCGAGTTCAGTGTTGGAGTCTTTTAATTGCTTAATGACTTTTTTGATCACGGAGTTTCTTTTGTTGATTTCTTGTCCAAGTTGTCCAAGTTCATCGTGACGATTTTCTTCGAGCATAAGTGTGCTGTTAGTGATGTCGTCATTTTGCAGTTCTTTACACATTTTATTTAATGGTGTTGTGAGAGTGGAACTAAAAATTAAGCCCATGACTATAAGGATGATGAGCTCAAGGACTACGAGCATTGCGAGTAGATTATATTTTACTTTTATCGCAAAAGCATTTACTCGAGATATAGGTGTGGCAATAACGATTTTCCACCCCGTTTCAGGCATGACAAAGATGGAATGCATAGACCTTTCTTCGAGAACTGGATCATTATCTATAAATATACGAGACTCTTCTTTATTGATTTTAGAATTAATAAATGAGGCGATGAGCATCGCTTCATTTTTATTGATTTGGTAACTTTTATTATCAATTAATTTTGCTTGAAGCCTTATTAGTTCGCTTTTCTCTTCTTTCTTGATGATCTCTGAGTTTATTGTATTTAGTGCTTTGTTTAGAGGTGAAAGTGTTGGGAGTTGTTTTGATACTTCCGACAGAGTTTTATAGTCTTCGATAGTTTGATCATCACTTATCGTATACTTCTTGGCTATCTCAGGCTGAGGGAATGAAAGTATCTTATTATTCCTATCGAGAGCGAAAATGTATCCACCAAACGATTGGCCTTTCTCTGCAAAAAACTTGTTTAAGCCTTTAAGCTTTAAGTCAATGGTGGAAACTCCAACGAAATCTTGATTGTTAAAAATAGGTGCGGTACAAGTGACCATTGGTTCGTGAGAGTAGGGGTCCATATACGACTTTGACCAGTAGACATTTTTTGGCTTGAGAAAACGAGCTGGAACATACCACTCCTCATTGTGGTAGCCTGGGCCATTGGGGTCATTATAGTCATCAAAGAATTTTAAATGGCCGTCTTTTTCTCTGCCCCAAAAGAAACTTGAACGATCTTTAGATTTATCAAACTTATAAGGTTCTGGCCATATTCCTCCACCAGCTATTTCATCCATTCCTTGAAAGTCGATTATTTTCGGAAAAGTATTTTTAAAAAGTTGAGAGTCTCTTTCTAGATTTTCACTTAGACGTGAAATGGATTTTACCAATCCTTCGGTAAGAGCGACTTTATTGCCAAGCTCAGCCACAATGGTATTTCCTAGTTGTTGACTGAAGGCATAGTCTCTTTCATAGAGTATGTTTCGTTCGGTGTAGGAGAGTACAGCAAATGTCGCAGAAATGAGCAATAAGATGAGCAAAAACAGATACAAAGACAGACGGAACTTAAGTCTATTGAAGAGAGAAGGTTGAGTTGTCTTCATCTCTACATTTAGGAATTGTTCGTCTTTACTATTCATTTACACTATTGACCCTTGAATTTAAGCAATATTTGTCTCGCAACTTGTTTGCCAGAATTAGCTTTATAACACAGATTTAAACATGTGAGTTTGTTTCTGTCAACAGTTGTTTAATTGTGTTATTTTTTAACTTCGGAGTTTGTTAGTGAAAAGTGTAGCCTTGGTGACTTTATCTTTAGTCTTAAGTATTTTGATTGGATTCAGTCTTGGAAATAAAAATGTAGAAACAAAAGTTGCGATTGACGATAAGATCGTCATTGGTTTTTCTTTGGACACTTTGAAAGAAGCAAGATGGCAAAAAGACCGAGATCTGTTTATGAAACGTGCCGAAGAATTGGGCGCGGAAGTAAAAGTCCAGTCGGCGAACAGTGACGACACTCGCCAGATAAAAGATGTTCAGTCACTTATCTCTTCAGGAATAGATGTGTTGGTGATCGTCCCTCACAATGGTGAAGCTATGGCTAAAGCGGTTGAACTAGCGCATGAAGAGAATATCCCAGTTATCGCCTACGATAGACTTGTGACTTCTTCGGACTTGGATTTATACATAACTTTCGACAATGAAAGAGTCGGTGAGATACAGGCTACATACTTGTTAGAGCAACTCCCAAAAGATAAGAAGTCTCGTATAGTTCGAATCTATGGAGCGCCAACAGATAATAACGCAAAACTTTTTAAGGCAGGTCAAGACAAGGCTCTTAAAGATGCGATAGCTTCAGGGAAAATAGAAGTTATTCATGAAGATTGGGCCGCAAACTGGGAACCTAAGAATGCTAAAAGGATCATGAATGCCGCCGTGAGTAAGCATGGCCAAAACTTTGATGCTGTTTTGGCGTCAAATGATGGAACCGCTGGTGGTGCTATCCAAACTCTTAAAGAAGAAGGGTTGGCAGGTAAAGTTTTAGTGACAGGTCAAGATGCGGATTTGGTGGCAGTTCAACGAATCGTCAATGGTACTCAGCTGATGAGTATTTATAAGCCTATAAAAGTTATTGCCAAAAAGGCAGCAGAGTTAGCTGTTGATTTAGCTAATGGTCGACCGGTAATAGCTGAGTCAGGCATTGATAATAAATATAAAATAGTGCCGAGTGTGTTGCTGGATGTGACTGTTGTTCACAAAGAGAACGTTGAAGAAACTGTTGTGAAAGACGGTTTTCATACAAAAGAAGCTTTGGGGCTAAAATAGTATGTCTGTTGCGTTGTCAGTAAGTGAACTGACAAAAGAATTTCCTGGGGTGAAGGCCTTAGACCAACTTTCTTTTTCATTGGAAGAAGGGACGGTTCATTCGCTCTGTGGTGAAAATGGCGCGGGTAAATCAACACTGATAAAGTGTATTTCAGGAATTTGGCCCAGCTCAACTTATAAAGGCCAGATAAACGTTTTTGGTGATGAAGCAAAATTCTCTGGTATCTCAGACTCAGAAAAAGCAGGTGTCGCAGTTATTTATCAAGAGCTTGCTTTAGTTGAGGATATGACTATCGCTGAAAATATCTTTTTAGGTCGCGAGCCCAAGAAAGGTTTTTTAGTCGACTGGAACAAGATGTATGATGATTCTAAAAATATCCTTAAAGAATATAATCTTGATTTGAATCCAAGTGATTTAGTCGGCGATCTCGGTGTTGGGCAACAGCAATTAGTCGAAATAGTGAAAGCTCTTTCCAAGAATGCCAAGATTCTTCTTTTGGATGAGCCAACTGCCGCTTTGACTGACTCTGAAGTTAAGATTCTGATAGATATAGTCTCAGATCTTAAAAAAAGAAATATCAGCTGTATTTACATATCGCACCGTTTAGAAGAAGTCTTAGAAATATCGGACCACATAACGGTGATTCGCGATGGCCAATCTATTTCAACGAAGTCTAGAAAAGAGTGGACGTACGATTCTGTCGTAAGTGCTATGGTCGGCCGTGAAATAACAAATTTATATCCTCGCAAGAAATCAACTGTTGGAAGTTCTTTAATTGAAGTTGAAGGCCTATCAGCTGAGGGGTTTTCAAACTCTCATTTAGCTTTGACTGAAATAAGCTTTGAAGTTCGCAAAGGAGAAGTTCTCGGTTTTGGTGGACTTATGGGGGCTGGTCGGTCGGAATTGTTGATGAATTTGTTTCATGGAGTTGGAGATAGAAGTAAAGGTAAGGTTGTTCTCAAAGAAAAAGCATATGATTCTCCATCGGCGAAAGAGAGTATTTCTCGAGGTCTTATCATGGTAACAGAAGACCGAAAACGATTCGGTTTAGTTTTGGATGAATCCATTGCTTTCAATTTATCTTTATCTCACCTGAAGACATTTGTTAACGCTGGCTTGGTAGATGGCAACAAAGAAATGACAGCGAATGCTGATTTTGCCAAGAAGTTGAAAGTAAAAGCTCCTGACTTGTCAGTCAGTGTCGGAAGTTTATCTGGCGGTAATCAACAGAAGGTTGTTTTAGGAAAAGCTCTCATGACTGAGCCCGATATAGTCTTTCTAGATGAACCAACAAGAGGCATAGATGTTGGCGCAAAAGTCGAAGTTTATGAGCTAATTAATCAATTGACGGAAGCGGGTAAAGCAGTCGTGTTAGTTTCAAGCGAGATGCCAGAACTACTTGGTATGAGCGACAGAATTTTAATTTTGAGTGCAGGTAAGATAGCAGGAGAGTTTGATCCAACGAAATCAACTCAAGAAGACCTTCTAGAAGCTGCTATGAAGTTTAGTTAAGGAAATTTATGAATAAAGAAATGTCGATAAGAGATTTTACCATGATTATGGTGTTAGGCCTGATCTGGATCTTCTTTTACAATCAAAATCCTGAGTTTATTGGTTCTAGGAACCTAAGTAATTTAGCAATCGAGCTTTCGATTATATCTGTTCTCGCTTTGGGTATGCTCGTTGTTTTATTGACTGGTGAGATAGACTTATCTGTTGGTAGTGGGGTTGGTTTACTTGGCGGTATAGCATGTGTGCTTATTTTTAACTATTCTTGGCCTGCGTGGGCGGCGATGTTAGCAGCTTTAGCTGTCGCTGTAGTTTTGTGGTCTTCGATGGGAGTTTTGATTACCAGTTTTCAAGTGCCGTCCTTTATTATAACATTAGGTGGTTTACTCATCTTTAAAGGACTCTTTTGGATGGTGATAAATAGCCAGACTGTCAGTGTTTCAAAAGGCGGTGAGCAGAACTTACTCTCTATGTTAACGACCTTTTCTTTCTCTACGATAGTCAGCTTTGTTTTGCTTGCTGGAGTTTGTTTTGCTTTATTTGTCAGTATGCAGAAACGCCGAAAGATGCAAAAAGAGTATGGCTTTGAAAGCTTGCCTTACGAAAGAGACTATTTGAAAGTTTTTATCATTTGTCAGTTGCTCTTACTTATGACTTTGGTGTTGACTCAGTTTAGAGGTGTTCCTTTATCCTTGGTTATTTTGGGTGTTGCAGCGACGGTGATTTATATATTAACAAAGCACACAGCTTTTGGTCGTTACCTCTATGCAATTGGCGGGAATAAAGAAGCGGCGGTTATTTCAGGTATACCAGTTCAGAAGATCATGTGTTTTTCTTATGTCATCTTGGGTTGTTTTGTTGCTTTGACAGGATTTATGCAAGCGGCTTATCAAGGTTCTTCAACGACTACAGTTGGTGAGTTGATGGAGCTCGACGCTATAGCAGCATGTGTAATAGGCGGTACGAGTTTGAAAGGTGGTAGGGGATCTGTTGGAGGAGTTATAATCGGAGCTTTAATTATGACTTCTTTATTGAATGGTATGACGCTTATGGCTGTTAGCCCAGAAAATAAACTTATTGCTCGTGGTAGTGTTTTGGTGCTAGCTGTTTGGCTTGATGTCTTTTTTGCTAAGAAAAAGAAATAAACCCCGGGAGGGTGAGCTAAATGATGATGGAACACCGTAGTTTATTCTTTGAAAGTGGTGGAGCCCGTCCTCCGGGCTCCTGAACACAGGTTGCGGAGTATCCGCGTTTCCCTCTTATGAACTTTCGTTCATTTTCCCTCTTTAAGTTTGGACTTGTGCCTCAACTTAAAACGTTTTGTTTTTCTTATAATTTTCATTTCTTAATCACAGTGCCTTCGATGATAACCTCGGTGGTGACCACGGTGTATATGGTGATGCCCATGATCGATGTCTATTTCAAATCCTACATGGCCACGGTGTCCATGACCTCGATGGTGCCCATGGCCAATCAGGCAGCCACTTAACATCAAGGTAAGGGCGAGAATTGAGAGTAACTTCATGACTTTCATCTTAGAAGCCCCAGCTAAATGTTATGCGGCTTGATGAGTGTCTATGATGATTATGGTGGCTAGGGCTCCAAACCTTTACAGTCTGGTAGTCATAGTAACCTGGGATGCTTCTTTCATTGTAGTAGCCAGCGCAAACTAAGACTCTAGTGAAAGTTCCACATGGTTTACGACGGTACTCATACCTTGCTGGTACCCAAACTCGACTGCATGTTGGTGCTATCCAAACTTTTTTGGTTACGTATTTATATGATCCACTTGAGTGATGACTTCTTGAGCTGTGTCCTCGATGGTAGCCTCTGTGACTTCGGTGATGGTCATATCCTTTTCTGTGGCTTGAGTGTCGGTCGTGAGAACGATGACTGCTTGAGCGGTGATGGCTACTTGAGTGCTTGCCTTTTGTAGAGTGCTTTGAGTGCGATGAATGACTGTCCGAACTTCTACTTTTACTACCTTTATGACCTTGAGCAGCAGCTGTGATGATCATTGACATAACGATAAGAATGGTGATTGCTGTTTTTTTCATTTTGTCCTCCATGTTTTCAATCTAGGGATCATAGGAGCAGAAAAGTTCTCACATGCATTTTTATAAAAAGGTGAAATTTAAAATGGCGCAGCATAAGATCTTGCCTTAAGTCTATTGAAACGTTATTATTGCAGTACTAAAAAAACTGGCGCTAGGCCGTAATGATAATTTTGAGATGATTTAATGTCTGACGATAAGAATTTTGAAACAAATGCGATTCACAATCAAATAGCTAGATCTGAATTTAGAGAGCACTCTGTTCCTATATATATGACTTCTAGTTTCGTATTTGATGACGCAGAGCAAGCAAGAGCTTTATTTGCTGATGAGATAGATGGAAATATCTACACTAGATTTTCGAATCCAAACAACACCGAGTTTATAGACAAGCTTTGTCAGATGGAAGGCTGTGAAGATGGCTTGGCGACAGCTTCTGGTATGGCAGCGATGTTTATCTCTTTAGCGGCCCTGCTTGACCAGGGTGATCATGTTTTAGCTTCAAGGTCTTTATTCGGTTCTACCCATCAGATCATGACTAGCATACTTCCTCGTTGGGGTATCTCTCATACTTATGTAGACATCATGAATACAGACGAATGGGAAGCCGCGATTCAAGAAAATACGAAAATGATTTTCGTTGAAACACCTTCTAATCCTGCATTGGATTTAATTGACTTAGAATGGCTCGGCAAACTAGCTAAAAAGCACAATGTCCTTTTAGTTGTGGATAACTGCTTTGCGACTCCTTACCTGCAAAAGCCGGCGGATTTTGGTGCAGATATAGTTGCCCACTCAGCGACAAAGTTTATTGATGGTCAAGGTCGTTGTATCGCTGGTGCCGTTCTTGGTAAAAAAGAAGTTATTCAGAAGATTCGTTTCTTTGCTCGTCACTCAGGACCTTCTTTGTCGCCAATGAATGCTTGGGTACTTTCTAAGAGTTTAGAAACTCTTGCTGTTCGTATGGACCGTCATTGTAGTAATGCACTGGCACTTGCGAAGCACTTGGAGTCTCACGATGAAGTTAACATGGCTAAGTATCCTTTCTTAGAGTCTCATCCTCAATTCGAGTTGGCGAAGAAGCAAATGAAAGCTGGTGGTGGTCTTGTGACTTTTGAAGTGAAAGGTGGTATTGACCGCGGTCGTCGTTTCTTAAATGCTCTAAAGATGTGCTCATTTACAGCTAATCTTGGTGATACAAGAACTATTGCGACTCATCCTGCATCGACAACTCACTCGAAGTTAACAGATGAAGAGAGACTTGTAGTTGGAATCTTACCAGGACTTGTAAGAGTTTCTGTCGGGCTGGAGCATATTGATGATATCATCGCAGATATAGATCAAGCTTTGACTGCATCTAAATAGACTTTAATAAGAAAGCCCTGAAGGTAAAATTCAGGGCTTTTTTGTGGATTATTTCTTTTTAGCAACGCCAGTTTCTTTAGCAGCTTTCTTTACAGCAGAAGCTACTTTGCTGACAACTTTCTTGTCGAATACACTCGGGATGATGTAGTCTGCACAAAGACTTTCATCTGGTATTGTTTCGGCAATAGCATAAGCTGCAGCAATCTTCATTTCTTCATTTATATCTGTCGCTTGGCAATCAAGAGCACCTTTGAAGATACCAGGGAAACACAAAACATTATTGATTTGGTTGGGGAAATCACTTCTTCCAGTAGCCATGACAGCAACGTGAGGGTAAGCGTCTTCAGGCATAATCTCTGGAGTAGGGTTACTCATAGCGAAAACAATTGCTTTATCGGCCATCTTGGCGACATCATCACTATTAATGATCTCAGGTCCAGACAAGCCAATAAAAAGGTCGGCACTTTTCATGTTGTCTTTTAGACTGCCACAAATTTTCTTTGGATTTGTTGATGCAGCATATTCTTTCTTAGAGTCGTTCATATTTTCACGACCTTCGTAAAGTGCACCAGTTCTGTCAAAGCCTATGATATTCTTGACACCAAGAGCCAACATCATGTTTGTACATGCAGTGCCTGCAGCACCAACACCAGCGACAATAACTTTTATGTCTTCAGGTTTCTTCTCAACAACTTTAAGAGCATTGATAAGAGCTGCAGTCATGACAACAGCAGTTCCGTGTTGGTCGTCGTGAAAAATAGGGATGTCGAGTTCTTCTTTGAGTCTTCTTTCTATCTCAAAACATCTCGGTGCTGAGATGTCTTCAAGATTAACTCCACCAAATGTAGGAGCGACAGCTTTGACGATACTGATGATTTCTTCAGTATCTTTAGTGTCTAGACAGAGAGGGAAAGCATTGACTCCTGCGAATTCCTTAAAGAGCATTGCCTTACCTTCCATAACAGGCATGGCAGCTTCAGGACCGATATCGCCTAAGCCAAGAACAGCAGTTCCGTCACTGACTATTGCTACGGTATTTCTTTTGATCGTTAGTTTATGAGCATCTTCTGGCTTCTTGTGGATCGCCATACAAACTCTGGCAACACCTGGAGTGTAGGCCATAGATAACTCATCTCTAGTTTTAAGAGGAGACTTCGATGTAACTTCGATTTTACCACCAAGGTGAAGTAGGAAAGTTCTGTCGGAGACATTTAGCAGCTCAACACCATCGATAGCTTTTATAGCTTTGCAGATGTCTTCAGCATGAGCTTCGCCAGTTGTATCGATAGTTATATCTCTAATGATAGAGTTACCTTCAACACGAATTATGTCAATGGCGCCGATATTGCCACCAACTTCACCGACAGCAACAGTTATATTTGCCAACAAACCAGGAGTGTGATTTATCTTGATTCTAACTGTTATGGCGTTACTTGCACTAGTATTTTTTGAAGACATGGGAGACTATCCTTTATTTATCAAATCTTATGGTTCCACTGCGACCGTGCGCATCTAGACCTTCTGCTTTCGCAAAGGCCGACATAGCATCTACTTCTTTCGCAAGGGCTTGTTCACTGTACTTGACGAGGCTTGTTCTTCTGAAAAATTGATTGACGGTGAGACCATTGAAGTATCTTGCCGAACCACCAGTAGGTAGAACGTGACTTGGACCTGCGACAAAGTCTCCTAAAGGTTCAGGAGTCCATGGTCCTAGGAATATAGCGCCAGCAGCTTTGACGTTTTCTGCGACAGCTTCAGGATCTTCAGTCATGATTTCTAAGTGTTCAGCAGCATAGAGAGTCGCAACTTCAGCAGCTTCATCCATATTGGCTACTTCGATGAGGAAGATGCCGTTGTCGACAACTTTATCGATACATTCTGCTCGAGACAATAATTCTTTTTGCTTGAGTACTTCAGCTTCCACTTCTTTGAGAAGGTTTGCGTCGTCACTTACTAAGACTGCTTGTTCAAAACCAGAACCGTGTTCAGCTTGAGATAGGAGATCTGCAGCGATAAAGGCTGGAGGAGCAGTTTTGTCAGCTAAAACCATTATTTCAGAAGGACCAGCAACTAGATCTAGAGCTGTGTAGCCATAAACTTGTTTCTTTGCTGCTGTAACATATGCATTGCCCGGGCCAACGATTTTGTCGACTTTCTTGATGGTGTCTGTGCCAAATGCTAGAGCGCCGACAGCATAAACGCCACCCATTTTATAAACTTCCGTAGCTCCACAGACTTTTGCTGCGTATAAAATGGCAGGATTAACAGAGCCATCTTCAGAACCTTTGGTTGTTATGACTATCTCAGGGACACCAGCGGCTTTGGCCATGGTGGCTGTATGAAGAACAGTTGATACAAGAGGAGCTGTTCCACCAGGTACATAACAGGCAATTCTTTCTAGTGGGGTAAACTTTTCACCAAGAGTAACACCATCGCGAGGATTGTACTTCCAGTCTTGAGGTATGCTCTGTTTGCTGAAGTCTAAGATGTTTGCATGTGCTAGCTGTATAGCGTCTTTTATATCGTCGTCGATTAAGTTTTCTGAGTTATCTATTTCTTCCTGAGTAACTCTAAAGTTTTCAGGGGAGAGAGTAAGATTATCAAATTTTTTAGCATAGTCGATAACTGCTTTGTCACCGCGATTACGAATATCACTTAGGATTGTAGCAACACTCTTCTCGATATCTTCAGGAAAAGCTGTTCTGTTAAATAATGCGGAAAAATCGCTTTCGGCATCATTATATTTGAGAAAGATCATAATTGTATTCTTTGAAAGTAAAGTTTCATTGTTTTATCTATTTCGATTACTATACACTTATGAGTGAGGAATCCACGGCGGGAAATTTATGAAGAACACGGAAAATGAACTAAAACCTTGGCAGAAGCGTTTACATGAGATTATTTACGAAGCTGATACTCCAGTAGGCAAACTTTTCGACGTTGTTTTGATTGTCGCTATTCTCTTTAGTGTTCTCGCAGTTATGCTTGAAACGGTGGATGACATTTATGAAAAGTATGAATTTACCTTCTTTTGCTTAGAGTGGTCTTTTACGGCTATTTTTACTATTGAGTACATCCTGAGGACGGTAACTATTTTGAAGCCGACAAAGTATATGTTTAGCTTTTTCGGAATTATTGATTTATTGGCGATTTTACCGAGCTATGTAGGAATCTTTTTAGTGGAGAGCCAAGTTCACTCATTAGCGATAGTTCGAATCTTGCGAGTATTTAGGATTTTCCGAGTCCTTAAGCTGACTCCTTATTTAAGTGAAGCCAATATTTTGACGCGTGCTCTAAAAGCGAGTCGCCGCAAAGTTTTTATCTTTTTTAGTAGTGTGTTATTTCTAGCGGTTATTTTGGGTGCAATCATGTTCTTGATAGAACATTCTTCAAATGCACAGTTTAGCAGCATCCCTAAAGGTATATACTGGGCGATTGTGACCATTACTACTGTTGGGTACGGTGATATATCGCCAGTAACGACTCAAGGACAGTTCTTGTCTGCATTTGTGATGATTCTTGGTTATGCCATAATAGCGGTGCCAACAGGCATAGTTACAGTGGAAATAACTGAAGCGATGAAGAAGGCAGCAAACCAAAATACACAAGTTTGTCCAAGCTGTACGAAAGAGGGACATGACAAAGATGCAAATAACTGTAAGTACTGTGGGAATAAACTTTAGGAAGTAAGATTTTCCGAAAGGATAAAATGGAGCGAGTGAAGGGACTCGAACCCTCGACATTCACCTTGGCAAGGTGATGCTCTACCATTGAGCTACACTCGCTTCTCAAGTGTGCGTAGATAATACTTCTGGCGAGAGTAAATGCAAGAGGGTTTATTTAATTTTCTTTCATTTTTTTGAATTTCTTTAAAATGAGCCATTTTGAGCTTAAAAAGACAAAAAAAAAGAGCCTCAAATGAGACTCTTTTTAAAAGAAATGTAAGACTTTTTCGGTTAATTACTTACCGAAAATAGTAGTACCTTCGCCGTGTAGGTTCTTAATCGCTTCAATTACGCGATTTTTGATACCAGTTTCAGCAAGTTTAAGATATGCACGTGGGTCATAAGCTTTCTTATTACCAACTTCGCCTTCAACCTTAAGAACACCATCGTAGTTGTGGAAGATGTGGTCAACGATTGGACGTGTGAAAGCGTACTGAGTGTCAGTGTCAACGTTCATTTTGATAACGCCGTAACCAAGAGTTTCAGCGATTTCTTCTTCAGAAGAACCTGAACCACCGTGGAATACGAAGTCAAAACCAGCGTCAGCGCCATACTCTTTAGCAAGTGCAGCTTGACCATCACGTAGGATAGTTGGAGTCAATTTAACGTTACCTGGCTTGTATACACCGTGTACGTTACCGAAAGTAGCAGCGAACATGAAACGAGCATTTTCAACTTCAGAAAGACGCTTGTATACGTAAAGCATGTCTTCGTCAGTTGTGTAAAGTTTGTCAGCAGCAACATCAGAAGTGTCGTGACCGTCTTCTTCACCACCAACAACACCAGCTTCAACTTCAAGGATGATACCTAGAGCAGAACACTCTTTAAGAAGTGGAACAGCGATGTCCATGTTCTCTTCAAGTGGAAGAGGAGAACCGTCGAACATGTGTGAGTTAAATAGTGGCTTTTGGCCAGCAGCAACACGAGTCTTAGAGATTTCGATAAGCGGCTTAAGGAAAGAGTCAACTTTCGCAGGCATACAGTGGTCAGTGTGTAGAGCAATGTTTACATCGTACTGGTCAGCAACTAGGTGAACGTATTCAGCTAGAGCTTGAGCACCAAGAACAGCATCTTTAACACCAAGACCAGAAGCGAATTCACCGCCACCAGTAGAAACCTGGATGATACCGTCAGTTTTCATTTCAGCGAAAGCTTGGATTGTACCATTGATAGTTGGAAGAGATGTAATGTTGATAGCTGCGTATGCAAAGTTGTTTTTCTGTGCATTGTCGATCATTGCACAGTATGTATCGTAATCAGCGATTGGCATGAAGTATATCCTTCTGCATTAGTTCATTTTGTGTGGTATTTAACGCGAGTACAGTATTTTATTCACCATCTAGCGTAGGGAGTGGACTTGGTAAATTTTCCGGCCAAGTACCCCGCAAAGGTTAACTAACATTGTTAACGGCAACACTTTAATTTAAATGCGATGAAACGCAAGTTTAAACGAATTTTATTACAGAGATTACTTATTTTACCATAGAATTGAGGGCTTCAAGGGCTTTCTTGTGACCAAGGTTTGCCGCCTCTCTTAGTAGTAGTGAAGCATACTTCTTGTTTGGAGTAACGCCTTTACCTTCAAGGTAAGCGAGTCCTAAGTAGTATGAACCATCCGGCTCTTTGTTTTGAGCAGCTTTTTCAAACCATTCAAAAGATTTTTTGAGATCCTGATTGTTATATTTGTCCGAGCTGTAAAATAGGCCAAGGTCAACCATGGCTGCACTACTACCTTGGTTAGCAGCTTTAGATAACATACTTTTTGCAAAACTCATATTTGGAGTAACGCCTTTACCAAATAGGAAGCAAAGACCTAGTTCTCTAGTTGCATCTACATGTTCTAGTCTTGTTGCTTTTTGAAACCAAGCGACTGATTGAGTTTCGTTTTTCTCGACAATTTGGCCAGTTTGGTAAAGTACTCCTAAAGTGTACATAGCAGCGTTAAAACCCATTTCGGCAGATTTTTTATAGTGCTGTAAAGCTTTCTTTTCATCTTTTTCGACGCCTTCACCAGTTGCATAGCATGCGCCAACATTAAAGATAGCTTGTCTATTTTTAAGCTTTGCCGCTTTCATGTACCACTGGAAAGCCATTTTAGGATTGTAAGGAACCGCACGGCCAGTTGCATAGCAGTTTGCTACAGCAAGTTGCGCCGGAGAGTAGTTCTTCTCGGCTGCACGATTGTACCACTTGAAGCCAATGCCACTATCTTTCTTTACGCCTAGACCGTTTATATAGCAATACCCAAGCTTCGCTTGCGCTTCAGGGCTTTCATTATCTGCGGCCAATATTAGCCATCTCATACTTTCCTGATAGTCTTGCTTGAAACCAAGTCCGTTGTTGTAGTAGTCGGCAATCTTAAGTTGAGAGTCGCCATCACCTTTTTTCGCAACACTAAGATAGAACTGTGCTGCAATTTTATGATTTTGTTTGCCGCCCAATCCGTTTTGATAATAGTGCCCTAGCTTTTTCTGAGCTCTGGCGTCATTAAGGATTGCTGCCTGAGTGTAGTAGTGGCGAGCTTTTTCGTACTTCTTCATATTATCCAACAGCTGGGCAGCATTTATGTTTGCTGCTTGTAGTCCGAAGTCAGCTGCAGTCATGTACAATTCAAGAGCTTTATCTGGATCTGGGTCGACGCCATTTCCTTTTACATAACAACCAGCCAAGTTGAACTGACACTGTCTGCTGTTGAGGTCAGCACCTTTCTGGTACCAGTAGACTGATTTTTTGAAATCTTGTTCAACACCACCACGACCATAGTAGTAGTTGTTACCAACTTCCAGGATAGCACCGCGGTTGCCTTTTTCAGCCTCTTCTTCCATTTTCTGCATTTGTTCTTTAAGCTGTCTTTCTTTCTCAGCTTTGACTTCTTCAGGGTCTTCTTCTTTTTTGAGTTGGTTGAGACCGCCGTCACCTTCATTTTGAGCGTAAAGTGGAGTTGATAGAGAAGCTGCGAGGAGTAGACGAATAAAAAGTTTCATTAATTGTACGCTCTTGTTTTACTTAAGACAGCATGTATATACATGGCAATAAATTTTGTTCGATTTTGGCCCAATATAACTGGTTGAGATTGATGTGACAAGAGAGAATCAAAGGAATTCACAATTTCAGGATATTTCGATGGATTTAGATAAAATGATAGCCGCGTTAAAATCTGGAAAACTAAGCGATGCAGATTTTAAAAAATCAGTTCTGTCTCAACAAATGTTGGAGATGGAAGACGTAGTTTTAGATCTACAGCGTGAAACTAGATGTGGCTTGCCAGAAGTAGTTTTTGGATTGCTCAAAACTCCTGAAACGATTATTGAGACTTCAAAGGTTCTTTTAGAAAAAAATGATCAGCTACTAGTGACGAGAGTAGATAAAGATAAAGCTGAGATTGCTATGAAAGAACTCTCAGGTCTTGGCTGTACTTACGATTCATCTTGTGAAGCCATATATAAGCTGCCTAAAAAAGAGAATTCGAAAAAAGTTTTATTGATCACTGCAGGTACTTCAGATATACCTGTGGCTCGAGAAGCTGAACTGACCTGTAAAATGTTTGGTTTGGAAACGACTTTAAAAGTAGATGTTGGTGTCGCAGCTTTGCAGAGGATTTTAAATATTCGAGAAGATTTGTTAGATGCTGACTGCATAGTCGTATGCGCCGGTATGGAGGGTGCCTTGCCATCTGTAGTCGGTGGTCTTGTTGGTTGCCCCGTTATAGCCGTTCCTGTTAGTTGTGGGTACGGTACTTCTTTTGCTGGTATGACAGCCATGCTTGGTATGTTGAGTTCTTGTGCGAGTGGTTTGACGGTAGTGAATGTTGATAATGGTTTTGGTGCTGGCTATGCTGCAGGCCGTATGCTAAGAGATAGTTAGATGTCAATTTCTTATAAGCAGGCTCATGAGTATTTAGACACTCTTTTGGTTTTTGGAATAAAGCTTGGCCTGAAAAATATGGAGGTTCTCTGTGACTTGTTGGGGAGTCCTCAAGATTCTCTGAAGTTTATTCATGTCGCAGGTACAAATGGAAAGGGCTCTTCCTGTTCTATGTTGGCCGCTAGTTTGAAGAGTGCTGGAGTTAAAACGGGTTTTTATTCTTCTCCATTTTTATATAGGTTTACGGAGCGTTGGCGGATCAATGGGGTAGAAGTTACCGAGCAAGATGTGGCGAATGCTCTTGGGCAAATCATGGCTGTCGAAGAAAAGTTAATTGAAGAGACTGGAGTAAAACCAACTTATTTTGAAGTATTAACTGCTGCTGCCTTACTGATTTTTAAAGATAATGATGTTGACGTTGTTATTTGGGAAACAGGTATGGGTGGACGGTTGGACGCGACAAATGTCGTGAAGCCTTTGGTTTCTTTGATTACGAATATCGGGTTGGATCATACGCAATATCTTGGCGAGACTATAGAAGAGGTGGCTGGGGAGAAGGCTGGTATTATAAAATCTGAAGTGCCTGTAGTGTTGGGTGAAGTTTGCACTAACTCTTTTGCAGTTTTCCTTCAGAAAGCTCAAGAGTTGAATTCGGATGTTTTTCAACTAGGTAAAGATTTTTCTGTCTCAGATTTAGGTTTAGAAAATGTTGGTGCTTCTCCTGTGAGAAATGTTTCATATGCTTCGAATTCTTTTGATCATAAATTTGCTTTGAAAATGCTTGGTCTTTTCCAAGTGAAAAACTTAGGTCCTGTCGTTAAGTCTCTAGA
Organism: Lentisphaeraceae bacterium; assembly: GCA_021232515.1. Classification (GTDB taxonomy): domain Bacteria; phylum Verrucomicrobiota; class Lentisphaeria; order Lentisphaerales; family Lentisphaeraceae; genus JAKVBD01. The sequence goes on along the minus strand of JAJPOQ010000173.1, from coordinate 26,957 downwards.
GTTAATCTCTGAGAAGTTATCTCTAGATATAACGCTCTTGGTAAAGGGGTTGGAACAGTCTATTTGGCCTGGTCGTTTTGAAGTTCGAGATGACCTAGTAATTGATGGCGCTCATAATGCTCATGCTGCAAGAGTTTTAGTTGACTCACTTAAGGATCTATACCCAAATGATAAGTTTAGTTTCGTTTGCGGTATTTTAGAGGATAAAGATTGGCAGTCAGTTTTAGATATCTTTGCTGAAGTAGCGGATGACTTCTGGATGGCTGAGGTGAAAAATGTGAGAACATCGAAACCTGAAAATCTTAGTGACTATGCGGAGAGTATCGGTTCTTTAGTTCGAGGGCAGGGCAGTGTGGAAGAGGGTATTGAGTCTAGAGATAAAGCGAAGAAAAATATCGTTGTTGGTTCTTTGTACTTAATCGGTGAAGTCTTAGAGTTTTTAAATGATGGTGAAGCTTTGAAGATAGACTCTCTTTAATTATTCGAGGCCGAAGCCTCGAATAAGAAAGAGTGATTATCCAATGATACCGTTGTCGGTGCCGAGGAAAATACCTTTAAGGTTCATAGTAAGAGCCTCAGGGTTGTTAGATTTCTCTAGAGCAGCTTCTTCAGTAATAGTACCTTCATTTACCAGCTCGAGAAGTCTTTGGTCAAATGTCATCATACCAAATTCTTTACCAGCGGCAATTGCATTACTAATCATTTGGATCTTGTCTTCAAGAATTAGTTTCTTGATCGTAGATGTATTGAGCATGATCTCATTACAAGGAACGACACCTTTGCCAGAAGCTCTTGGAACTAGTCTTTGACAGACAATAGCTTTAACATTCTCAGAAAGTGCTTTACGCATAGCATCTCTTTCTTCGTGAGGGTACATATCCAAAATACGACTGATTGATTGACCTGCATTAGCTGTGTGAAGTGTCGACATAACTAAGTGACCAGTGTCAGATGCTGCGATGGCAGACTCTAAACTTACTCGGTCACGCATCTCACCAACGACGATAACGTCAGGGTCTTGTCGAAGCGCATGAGATAGTGCTGATTGGAAAGTAATAACATCAATACCAACTTCGCGTTGTTCAAAGATACATTTTTTGTCAGAGAACGCGTACTCAATAGGGTCTTCGATAGTGATGATGTGTCTGTTCTTGTGATTGTTCATATGCTCAAGCATACAAGCCATCGTAGTTGATTTGCCAGAACCAGTAGTGCCTGTAACTAGAACGATACCACGCTCCATTTCGGCAATTTGGTGAATGATCGCAGGAAGTCCAAGCGACTCCAAAGGAGGAACGTTACTTTTGACGTGCCTTAGAGTCATGGCGACCATGCCTCTTTGTTTGTGTAGGTTTGCTCTGAAACGGCCTGCGCCTTCTTCTTCGAAAGCAAAGTCAGCATCACCTGTTTCTTCAAACTTTTCAATCATGCCTTCAGTAGTGAGCTCACGTACAGCAGACATGAGGAACTCTCTGTCTGGAATGAAGCCCTCAATTTCTAATAATGAGCCATCGACGCGAAGTACGACTGTGCTGCCCTCTCTTATGTGCCAATCTGATGCCCCTTCCTGTACGCCGGTAACAAGGATTGAGTTTAGCTTTGATGTAACTGTGGCCATGTAAACTCCTAATTTTCTACTGAGAATTTTTCTTAGGTTTTATTATCCGATTCTAAACTCTATAGTGCAAGAGTAGGGAAATGATTTCTTGGAAGTATTCTCATGATTATAAAGACTTGTTTAAATTTTGCGTTCCTGATTTTATTCGCGCTTATCTTGTGTAGCGGTTGCAGTTCTTTGTCAGAACTAGAGTTGCATGAGTTAAAAGTTCTAGATGGAGACTTGAGGGAAGGTCCTAACAGAATTGACTTCAAAGAAACCGATTTACTCTTATATGGCAATATGAACTACTCTTCTCCTTGGAATGACTTAGACTCCTGGAGAAACTCTCAGTTGAGTTTTGAAAACTATTGTCATAGTTACTTTTCATTAAAGAAAGAAAATACCACAAGACTTTTTGGCGGCCGCTGGAATGAATTGATTCACTATCTGAAAAGCTACAGAGGTAAGAATTTGGTCCTTTATTTCTCTAGTCATGTTACCTCAGATGGTTATGTGGTTTTGGAGAATGGCAGGAAAGTTTCGCTTAAGCTTCTATCTGCAGTCTTGAATGAGGCTCAATATAAAGTGTTGGTCATCTTCGATACTTGTTATGCCGGACTGCTGAGTGAACAAGTTAAGTCTAAAAACGTGTCGTTGTTTTTAGGCTCTCAGAAAAATGAGTTGGCTTATGAGGTAAGGTTGAAAGGAGATAAGCCGACTTTAAATTCAAAGTTTCACCGTCTTAGGCATTTTCAAAAATACGTTTATGAAAATGATTCAAAGTCGTATTCGTTATTAGGCGCATTGTTACTTGATGGATTGTTGCGGAGCAAGGGTAACACATTGAAACAAGTTTTTGAGGATGTTAGTCGACAATCCTTAGAGGTTAAGTCAGTCGCTGGCTTGTCATACTATTCAAAGATTTCGTCTGTGAACTTGAGTGAGTAGATATAATCCGGGCAAAAAAAAGCCGCCTAACAATAAGGCGGCATAAAAAAGGTATCAGTAAAGCTTAAGCTTTGATGCCAGTGATCTTTACAGTACTGTAAATTTGTCTGTGGCCTTGCTTTCTTCTGTAGCTTTTACGTCTTTTCATTTTGAAGACGATGATCTTTTTGGCTTTAGACTCACCTACTAGTTCGTAAGCAACGTTAGCACCTTCGATGAAAGGAGCACCAAACTTAGGATCATCACCACCAACAGCAAGAACTTTATCAAAAGTAGAAGTACTGCCAGTTTCACCTTTCAGGCGCTCGACTTGGATAACATCGCCTTCCTGAACTTTATATTGTTTTCCGCCTGTCTCAATAACTGCGTACATTTTATAAATCCTTAAAAAATTGCTGAAATTTAATCAGTGTTTACTCTGAGAGGGAAGGAATATAACAGAAGAAACACTACTTGCAAGTGAAGATTTGAAATCTATTCCAAGTCACTAATTATGTTAACTTCTTCGCTCACGTGAACCGTCGAAATAGCTACTAAATCAGCTGGTATTTGAGAAATAACATCGACTTCATAGTTGGCCTTTATTTCTATATCTAGACCACCTTCTCTGTTTGTTATCCAATCTACCGAGATATAACCATGTGGAGTTGGTATCTTTGACTTAACCCAATCGATAGGACCAGGAAGAGGATTGAAGTAAACTTGTTTGTAACCAGGAGCAGCAGGGCGTATGCCGGCAATATCTGTAAATACATAGATGTTAGGTGCAACGCCATAGCCATGACATAAGCTTGAGCTAAGAGTTGGTGATGTATTTAATGTCGGATTGTAGAATTCCCACCAAGTAGAAGCTCCGGCTTGAGCCATGCCACCCCAATACCAACGAATGAAGTCTATAGCCCATTCTCTTTTGTTTAGGCCGAAAGCGGTTTCAAGAACAAAGTAGTTAAAGAATGGGTTGAGTAGATTTGTTGTTGGGAGCTTGAAGTATGGAGACTCTTCAAGGAAGAGGTTTTCAAAAATTCTATTATAGTCCTGTGATGTAGGTAAAGAACCGTACATAGCAAGAATGTTTGAGTGAAGGCCGTATGAATCAGACTTTTGTCCATTTACATAGCAGTCAGCAAATAGTCCTCTCTCTTCATCCCAGCAAAGGTCGCGCATAGTTTTTGCAACATGCTTTGCCCTAGCTCTAACAGTTGTGGCGGATTCTGGGATGTCGGCATAGTCAAAAATCCACGCTGCAGAGTGTAGTGCACGGCAGTAAAGTGCATTTAAGCCAGTAACTATGCCTCGTCGATCGATGTCTTCATGGTCAAGGAAACAAAGCTCTCCAAGGTTACCGCCAAGAACGTCAAAGTCAGGAAGTGCAAGACTGTTATAGTAATCCATTAAGTGACCAAGCGCAGGAAGGCACTCTTCCATAAGCTCTCTATCATCTGTATATAAGATGTGTTTTTGTAGCCACTTTACCCAGTGTAGAGGGTAGTCTGGTATATTAAAGTATATATCACTTGGGCAAGCTCCTGGCATTTCGCCAGTTTCAAACTGTTGCTGAGCGAACTCGATAAGAGCTTTGCGAGAGAGTTGAGGTGTACCAAGCGTCTGTAAACTGGTGATGCCTTGAATTGCTGCATCTGCGATATATTGACAGTTATCGCCAGCAGGGCTATCAACAAAGTTATATTGTGAGCAACTCTCGAGAGTTTGTACGCCTACTTGGAAAATACTGTTTACAGTTTCGTCGTTACATTGAAATTTACCTTTTAGGTCATCTTCAACGCCGATTATTCTGACTGCAGGATCTTTGATGAAGCAACTTTCTTTAGAGTCGCGAATATGTATGCAGAGGTATCTGAATGCTCTTGGGTTTTGGCTAGACCAAACAAGTTCATCGTCTGAAAGTATGATTGTGTCAGTTTGTCTTCCATGATTGCTGTGAAGAGGAAGGACTTTACCGTCGATAGAAAGTTCAGCGTAGACTACATCTACTATATCTCCAGAAGTGCCGGCTATAGTTAGTAGAGGTGTACCAGTAACACACTTTCCTAAATCAAGGATGACATACTCAGAAGATTCGAGTTCAAGGAATCCAACTGGAGTTTCTTCAGTGCTTGATGGGGAGAAGTCTAAGCTCATTAAGTATGCAGAAGCATCACAAGGTCTAAGGTTGTGGTATGCAACTTGTTCCATTTGGTCGAAGTTGAGCATGCCAGAAATGTGCGAAAAAGGGATTTTCAATGGACCAGCAAGTTTCCATCCAAGTGTAGGTTCTTCTGCTGGTTCTTGAACCATATGCATAGCACTCGCAGGGAAACTGTTAAAGTTGACGGTAATGCCGGCGGAGTTGTGGTCGCCATAATATATAATGATTATATCATTCCAACCTTCATTGATGACCGCAGAGCAATGAGAGTTAGATTCATTGCCTTCAAGACAAGTCATGGGCTTAAGCCAATCAGGGTCTGCACCATTCAGTGAGCGTTTGTCACCTTGTGAATTTGTCGGCTGACCATTTATGAAGATTTTGTAAGAGTCATCTGAGTGAATAAAGAGTTCTTCTTGGAAAGCTTCCTCACTGAAAAAATAGCTGTGAGCTACATATGTTCCGGGCTCAGTAATGATTTGATTGAATTCAACGCTGATGCTGGCAGAACGAGGTATTGCTTGGCCACGAGCAGATATATGTTTGTAGATTAATTCCGAGCTGGTGAATTCAGGTAGATTTAGAGGAAGAAGCTCAGACGGATCTATACCTTTAAGAATAAAAGGCTCAGCCCAGGTATTGCTATTCGTTATCTGTAAGTCGTGTGATTCTGATGAGTCAGTGAGGGTGTTCCATTTAGTATTGTATTTGCGAAGATCTTGAGTTTCGACAAAGCCGTGAGCTGAAGAGATACGGAATTGGTTTGGAAGCATATGGTTTGCAGAAGAAACCTTCCAACTATCATCAGTAGCAAACTCTGTAGTATCGTCAATGTTGACTTGAGCCCATAATCCATCATCATGTTTTGTATTACTGAATCTAGATATGCGAGGGTTGTTGCACTGAATGCTAATTAAGTTTTTACCGGTCTGAAGTAAGTGCGTGATGTTAAAGTATTGGACATAAGTATAAGACTTGATTGAAGGGCTAGGTCCAAAAGATAGATGTTGCTCATTTATGTATATATTAAAATGAGAGTGGCAGCTAATCCACATTTCTGCTAATCCAGGAGCCTCATTCAATGAGAATTCGCGACGGAAAAAAACATGTGAGTCCCGATAGGGTAGAATAGAAGGTTCTGACCAAATCCAATTGCCGAACAAGCCATCGGGTAGAGTGATCTCAGACATTTATAAGCTCCATAAATTCGTGTTTAAGCTAAGTTACCTTTCGGCGATTGAATATCAAATAGACATATTTGTTGAATATGTTAAAAATAACTAATTATTAAATAGTTAAGCCAAAGAGTTGACTTCCTGAAATTGTATGTTAATGATATCGGCCTTTTTTGTAATTTTGGGTGAGACTAAGTTCTTCTCAAAAATTGCTAAAAAGAGTTTAACAATAACTAATAACCAAAACAATAACTGTTAGTGAGTAGCTTACAGTTTATAAAGTGAAAAATATATGGAATTCGTAAACCTCGAAGACATGCCAAGTATGGACGACCTGCTTGGGGAAGTCGATTCAAGTACTAAAAACTACGTTGAGGGTAAACTCATCAGTGGTGTCGTTGTAGAAAAGAAAGATAACGGCGCATTAATTGACATCGGTTACAAAGCTGAAGGTTTTGTAAGCAAAGACGAGTTTAAAGACTGGGAAGGTCTTAAAGAAAAAGATACTGTTGATGTTTTTCTTGAGACAATCGAAGATGAAAACAATATGCCAGAGATCTCTGTTCAGAAAGCTGAACTACAGAAGTCTTGGGATATCCTTCTTAAAGAAAGAGAAGAAGGTGACATCGTTAAAGGTCTTGTTAAGTACAGAGTTAAAGGTGGTTTAATTATCGACATTGGTGTTGATGGTTTCCTACCAGGTTCTCACGTTGATATCGGCCCAGTTAGAAATCTTGATGATTTCTTAAATAAAGAGTTCGAATTCAAAATTCTAAAAATCAATGTTGACAGAAAGAATATCATTCTTTCACGTCGTGAGCTACTAGAAGAAGCTCGTGAAGAGCAGAAAGAAGCTCTTCTTAAAGTTATCGGTATCGGTGACATCCGTAAGGGTGTTGTTAAGAATATCACTGACTTCGGTGCGTTCATCGACCTAAATGGTATGGACGGTCTACTTCACATTACTGATATGAGCTGGGGTAGAATTTCTCACCCATCTGAGATGCTTGCAATCGGTGATGAAACTGAAGTTATGATCCTAGACATCGACACAGAAAAACGTCGTGTTTCTCTTGGTCTTAAGCAGAAAAGCAAAGATCCATGGGAAAAAATTGGCGAAAGATTTCCTGTTAGTAGCCTGATTAAAGGTAAAGTCGTAAACATCATGCCTTATGGCGCATTCATCGAAATCGAAGAAGGTATCGAAGGTCTTATCCACGTTTCTGAAATGTCGTGGACTAAGCGTATTACTCGTGCAAGCGATGTACTTATGGTTGGTGAAGAAGTTGAAGCTGTTATCCTTGATATTCAGTCTGAAACTAAGAAGATCTCTTTAGGTCTACGTCAAACTACTGACAACCCTTGGGAAGTTATCGCTAAGAGATACCCTGTTAACTCTACTGTTAAAGGTAAAGTTCGTAACCTTACATCTTATGGCGCATTTGTTGAAATTCAGGACGATATCGACGGTATGATTCACGTATCAGACATGTCTTGGACTCGCAAGATCAACAACCCAGCTGAAGTTCTTAAGAAAGGCGACGAAGTTGAAGCTGTAGTTCTTGAGATCAATCCAGAGCAACAAAGAATTTCTCTTGGTATCAAGCAATTGAGCGAAGATCCATGGGAGAAGATTGGTGAGCTATTCAAAATCAACGACATGGTTAAAGGTAAAGTAACTAAGATTACTTCTTACGGTGCTTTCGTTGAACTTATGAATGGTATCGACGGTCTAGTTCATATTACTCAATTGAGTGATAAGAAAGTTAACCGTGTAAAAGATGTTCTTAATCTTGGTGATGATATAGAAGCTAAAGTTATCAAAATTGATGACGATGAAAGACGTATCGCTCTAAGCATGAGATCAAGTCAAGCGTCTAACTTCACAGCTGCTCCAGCAAGTGAAGGTGGTTTCGGCGGTATCGGTGATATTTTTGATTCAGCACTAGAGGGATTAGATGTTCCTGAAGTTGCTGACGAAAAAACTGATTCTTAAGAAAAGACAAAAACTTAAAAAAACATGAATTGACAAGCAGGGCAAGAAGCTTATATTCTTGCCCTCAATCAAAAATTGTGCAAGCCTATGTAGCTCAGTGGTAGAGCGCGTCCTTGGTAAGGACGAGGTCGGCAGTTCAACTCTGCTCGTAGGCTCCAATAATAATAAACGTGGATAAAGGAAATATATAAAATGGCTAAGGAAACATTCGAAAGAACTAAGCCTCACGTAAATATCGGTACAATTGGCCACGTGGACCATGGTAAAACCACGTTAACTGCTGCCATTACCACTATTCTCGCTCATGCAATGGGTGGAGAGGCCATGAACTATGCAGATATCGATAATGCTCCAGAAGAGAAGGCTCGTGGTATCACTATCAACACTTCTCACGTTGAGTATGAGACTGCTGATCGTCACTACGCTCACGTAGACTGCCCAGGTCACGCGGATTACGTAAAGAACATGATTACTGGTGCTGCTCAGATGGACGGTGCTATTCTAGTTATCGCTGCAACTGACGGTCCTATGGCACAAACTCGTGAGCATATCCTACTTGCTCGTCAGGTTGGTGTTCCAGCAATCGTAGTATTCATCAACAAAGCTGATCAGCTTGACGGTGATGAAGAAATGCTTGAACTAGTTGAAATGGATATCCGTGACATTCTTGGTCAGTACGATTTCCCTGGTGATGACCTTCCAGTTATCTCTGGTTCAGCTCTTAAAGCTCTAGAGTCTGGCGATTCAGCTTCTGCTGATGCGAAATGTATTATGGATCTAATGGCTGCTGTTGACGAGTATATCCCAACTCCGGATCGTCCAGTTGATCAAGATTTCCTAATGCCGATTGAGGACGTTTTCTCAATTGAGGGTCGTGGTACTGTTGTTACTGGTCGTGTAGAGACTGGTGTTATCAAAGTGAACGAAGAAATCGAGATCGTTGGTATCAAAGATACAACTAAGACTACTTGTACTGGTGTTGAAATGTTCCGTAAGCTCCTTAATCAAGGTGAAGCTGGCGATAACATCGGCGCACTACTTCGTGGTACTAAGAAAGACGACGTTGAACGTGGTCAAGTTCTTGCTAAGCCAGGTACAATTAATCCTCACACAAAATTCAAAGGTGAAGTTTACGTTCTTTCTCAGAAAGAAGGTGGACGTCATAAGCCTTTCTTCGCTGGTTACCGTCCACAGTTCTTCTTCAGAACTACAGATGTAACAGGTGTTATCAACCTTGAAGAAGGTAGAGACATGGTTATGCCTGGTGATAACGTATCTATCGAAGTTGAACTAATTGCACCAATCGCAATGGCAGAGAAACTACGTTTCGCTATTCGTGAAGGTGGTAGAACTGTAGGTGCTGGTACTGTTAGCTCAATCGTTGAGTAAATAGTAGCTAAAACCTCTGTAAAAGAAGGAGCCTCCTGCTATGGCAAAAGGCGCAAGAGAAACCATTACTCTTCAGTGTACAGAAACTGGAGAGAGGACATACAGCAGTAGCAAAAATAAGACCAATACACCTGGTCGTATTGAGCTAAAGAAGTATAATCCGAAGGTTCGCAAACATACTCTCTACAGAGAAACTAGGTAAATTTGGGTAGGTGGGTAGCTCAGTTGGTAGAGCATCGGTTTCCAAAACCGACGGTCGCAGGTTCGAGCCCTGTCCCACCTGCCATTTTAAATACTGGATTCAGTAATGAGCAATCCGATTAGAAGATTTAGTAAATACACCGTCGACACAGTCGAAGAACTAAAAAAATGTTCTTGGCCACAAAAGCGTGAGCTTGTTGAGTCGACGATTGTTGTTACTGTAGCCTGTCTCATCCTAGCTCTATTTGTAGCAGCGGTTGATTTGGCCTTTGGAAGTGTAATACAATGGTTGATTTAATTCAGCTGTTTCTTAGAGGATAAAGAACAAGGATCTAATGTATGAAAGGTAAATGGTATACCGTTCAGACTCTCTCAGGTAAAGAGATGAAAGCCAAAGAGTCGATTGAAAAAAGAAGCACTTTGGAAGGCATGGATGACTATGTCTTTGAGATACTTGTTCCTCAAGAAAGAGTTACAGAAATCAAGCGTGGAAAGAAGACGACGACAAATCGTAAATTCTTTCCAGGTTATATGTTTGTTAATATCGATTTAGAAGATGAATACAATAAGATTCGCGAGGATGTTTGGTACTTCATAAAAGATACTAACGGCATTATAAACTTTATTGGTGGTGATGCCCCGGTAGCTTTAACATTAAGCGAGATAGAGGATATTAGAAATGCTCTTAAAGCTGATGAGAAAGCTGTTAAGCCGAAGGTAGATTTTACTACTGGTGAAGTTGTTAAAATTAAGGATGGCGCATTCGAGAACTTCGAAGGTTCCATACTTAATATCGATCCAGATAGAGGTAAACTTCAAATTGAAGTTACTATATTTGGCCGCTCTACCCCAGTCGAAGTTGAGTACTGGCAAGTAGAACGGACTAACTAGAACCTTTAAGTAATCTGTTACAGGGAAGGATTATGGCTAAAAAGGTTAAAGGCGAAATAAGATTGCAGATCCCGGCTGGACAAGCAAACCCAGCACCGCCGGTAGGTCCTGCGCTTGGTGCGCAGGGTGTGAATATAATGGATTTTTGTAAGGCATTTAATGCCGAGACACAAGCACAGTCTGGAACTATTATTCCAGTTGTGATTACTGTTTACCAAGATCGTTCATTCACATTTATTACCAAGTCTCCTCCTGCTCCAGTCCTTATTAAAAAGGCTGCAGGATTAGCTTCTGGTGCTTCGACACCAGGTGGTGGATTTGTTGGCAAAGTGTCCGTGGCGCAACTCTTAGAAATCGCTGAGATCAAAAAGAAAGACTTAAAAGTCAATAGTGAAGATGCTGCTATTCGTCTCCTTAAAGGAACGGCTAGAAGCATGGGAATCGAGGTGATCGATGAAGCGTAGCAAACTATATAAATCCAGATTGTCATCGTTTGATCGTGCAAATGCGTACTCGCTTGAAGAAGCGGTTAAGATTATACAGTCTATGCCAAAACCAAAGTTTGATGAAACTATCGATGTTGCATTCAAACTAGGTATTGATACTAGGCAGTCTGATCAAAATGTACGTGGCGCAGTTACGTTGCCAAATGGTACAGGTAAAGACATTAAGGTTGTTGTCGTTGCTGACGGAGATGCTGCAGAAGCTGCTAAAGCTGCAGGAGCAGATGAAGTTGGATCCGCTGAATTGATCGAAAAGATCAAAGGTGGATGGACAGATTTTGATGTATTGGTTGCTACACCAGCTGCCATGAAAGAAGTTAGAACTCTAGGTCGTGTTCTTGGTCCACGTGGTTTGATGCCAAACCCAAAGACTGGAACAGTTACTGATGATACAGCTGCGGCGGTTAAAGAGTCTAAAGCTGGTCGTGTCGAGTATAGAGCTGATAAAGGTGGTGCTGCACACATGCCTCTTGGTAAAGTTTCTTTTGAAGCTGGCCAATTGCTTGAAAATGCAGAAACTGCTATCGGTGCTATCCTTAAGGCTAGACCTGCTTCGACTAAAGGTAACTATGTTATCAGCTGTACTCTTAGTGCGACTATGAGTCCCGGCGTTAAAATTGACCTGAAAGACATCCTGAAGGTATAATCATGAGACCGGAAAAACCAATCATAGTTGAACATATCCAGAATATTCTGGATGAGTCCGGAAACTTTTTACTTGTTTCATACATGGGATTATCCGTGCAGAAGCAAGAAGAGTTAAAAGACCTTTTGAGAGAGCAGAATGCTCAGTTTCAAGTTCATAAGAATAAGCTAATCAAGAAAGCTGCAGAAGGTAAGTCTTACGCAGCAGTAGCTGATTTGGAACTTGAGGGTGGTACTGCACTCGTATTCGGTGAAGGCGAAACTCCTGAGTGGGCTAAAGTTGTTAAGAAATTTGCTAAAGAGAATGAAGCTGTTTCATTCAAAGCAGCTTTCTTAGATGGCGAGCTTTTAGGTGATAAAGCGGCAGCGCAAGTTGCTGAGTTACCAACTAAAGACGAAGCTAGAGCTAAGCTACTTAGTGTTATTAAAGCCGGACCACAGAAGCTTGTTGGCATCTTGAACCAGACTTACGCTGGCGTGCCTTCTGTTATTAAAAATTATTGTGATAAACAAAACGAATCTTAATTATAGCGGAGATTGAGAAATGTCTGAAACTGTAGAAGTATCAAAAGAAATTAGCGAGCTTATCGAAAAGCTCGAAGGTATGTCTGTACTAGACTGTATTAACCTTGTAAAAGCACTTGAAGATAAGTGGGATGTTAGCGCTGCTGCACCTGTAGCTATTGCTGCTGGTCCTGCTGCTGGCGCTGGTGAAGCTGTTGAAGAGCAAACTGAATTTGACGTTATCCTAGCGGATATGGGCGCAAATAAGATTGCTGTTATCAAAGCTGTACGTTCAGTAACTGGTCTTGGTCTTAAAGACGCAAAAGATCTTGTTGAAGGTGCACCAAAGCCACTTAAAGAGGCTGTCAGCAAAGACGAAGCTGAAAAAATCAAAGCTGAAGTTGAAGAAGCTGGAGCGAAAGTCGAAGTTAAATAAACTACGACATTCAGCTTAACAATTGGCTTATAGGGGTCAGGTTTTTTGCCTGTCCCCTATACTATTTTATTTTACTAATACCATCATTGAGGTTTGTTTGAGTATGTCAAAACGAGTTAACTACGGAAGGTTACCCGATGTTATTGATATCCCGGATCTGATCTCTGTACAGTTGGATTCATTTTTTGAATGCCTTCAGTCAGGAGCAGATACAGAAAAGCGCACAAATACCGGGTTACAAGAAGCTTTCACAGAAGTTTTCCCTATAGAGAGTTTTGATAAAAATTGTTTACTCAATTTTGTCTCCTATGAGCTAGGTATCCCCAAAAAGCCTATGATTGACTGTCTTAAAGACGGTGAAACATACTCGGTGCCACTTCACGTGACTTTCCGTTTGGAAAATAAGGCGGCTGCGGATGCTAAAGGGGAAATTATTGAAGATCGTGTCTACATGGGTGATATACCGATGATGACAGATCGTGCAACTTTTGTCATAAATGGCGCAGAACGCGTTATTATAAGTCAGCTACACAGAACACCTGGTATCTGTTTCGAATCCAGTAAGAGTACTCAAGGCCGCACCCTTTACTCGTATAGAATTATTCCTGATCGCGGTTCTTGGATGGAGGTCCAGTATGATAACAGTGACCTTATGTACATCTACTTGGACAGACGCCGCCGTAGACGTAAATTTTTAGTTTCAACTTTCCTTCGTGCCCTTGCTTATGAAACTAACCATGAATTACTAGACGTTATCTACGGAATAGAAAAAGAATCAATTTCTGCTCTTGCTAAAAAAGATAATTTAAGTGACTTATACGCTGTTGAAGACACACTCAATGAAGAAGGCGACATCGTTGCTAAAGGACTCGAGCCTCTAAGTCCTGTTATTCTTGACGCTCTTAAAGATATGGGTGTTAAGAAATTAGAATTTGTAGATACAAAAGCACTTGGTAATACTTTCATTCTTGCACTAGAGCGTGACCCGTCAACTGACGCTGATGATGCTCTCAAGACTATCTATAAAAAAATGCGTCCTGGTGATCCACCAAGTACAGCAAATGCAAAACAATTACTTAAACGTTTATTCTTCGATCTTAAGCACTATGACTTAGGTTATGTTGGTCGTTATAAGATCAATCAAAAATTGAAGATCAGCGTTGATCCAAACGAAAGAACACTTCAGCCTGACGACATCGTTGCTTCTACTAAGTATGTTATGAAGCTTAAGACTACTAAAGGTCGTATCGATGACATCGATCACTTAGGTAGCCGTCGTGTTAGAACTGTTGGTGAGCTTGTTCAAAATCAAGTTCGTGTTGGTTTAGCTCGTACTGAGCGCCTTATCCGTGAAAGAATGACTCTTTTCGATATGGAATCTGACACTATGACTCCGGCAAAACTGATCAATCCGAAAGCACTACAGAGTGTTGTTCGTGACTTCTTCGGTCGTAGTCAACTTTCACAATTCATGGATCAAACAAACCCACTTGCAGAATTGACTGCTAAGAGACGTCTTTCAGCTTTAGGCCCAGGTGGTCTAAGTCGTGAAAGAGCCGGTTTCGAAGTTCGAGACGTTCACTCATCTCACTATGGTAGAATTTGTCCTATTGAAACTCCAGAGGGACCGAACATTGGTCTTATCTCATCACTTGCCATCTTTGGTAAAGTAAACAGCTATGGTTTCATTGAAACTCCTTACCGTAAAGTTATTGACGGTAAAGTTACTGACGAGATTGAGTATGTTACTGCAGACAGCGAAGAAGAATTCGTTATCGCTCAGGCGAATGCAGAGCTAAATGACGACAGACAATTCACGCAACAATTTGTTCTTTCAAGAAATGAAGGTGACTCAGGCGATGCAGAGAGTGATACTATTACTCACATGGACGTATCTCCTAAGCAGCTAGTTTCTCCTGCTACAAGTTGTATCCCGTTCCTAGAACACGATGACGCCAACCGCGCACTCATGGGATCAAACATGCAGCGTCAGGCAGTTCCACTTCTTTGTGCTGAAGCACCACTTGTTGGTACTGGTATGGAAGCAACTGTCGCTAAAGACTCTCGTGCTGTTGTTTGTTCTAAACTAGATGGTGTTATTGCTAGTGCTAACAGTACTAGAATCATCGTTACTAAAGACGGAACTCTTCCTGCTGATGAAGAAGATCTAGATCCAGAGAACATCTATGACCTTTATAAGTTCATGCGTTCTAACTCTAGTACTTGTATGAATCAGAAACCTATCGTTAAGGCTGGTGATACAGTTAAAGCTGGCGATGTTATCGCTGACGGTTTCGCTACACAAGGTGGTGAGCTTGCTCTTGGTAGAAACGTACTCGTGGCATTTATGCCATGGTGTGGTTACAACTTTGAGGATGCTATCATCATCAGTGAAAGAATTGTTCACGATGACGTTTACACAAGTATTCACATCGCAGAAGCAAATATTCAAGCTCGTGACACTAAGCTTGGTCCAGAAGAGATTACAAGAGATACACCAAATGTTGGTGAAGAAGCTCTTCGTAACCTTGGTCCAGAAGGTGTTATTCGTCTAGGTGCTGAAGTTAAGCCTGGCGATATCCTAGTTGGTAAGATCACTCCTAAGAGTGAAACTGAACTTGCTCCAGAAGAAAGACTTCTTAGAGCGATCTTCGGTGATAAAGCTGCCGACGTTAAAGACTCTTCACTTTATACACCTTCTGGTGTAAGTGGTGTTGTTATGGATATCCGTATCGAGCGCAAAATTGACCCAACTAAAGTTTCAGTATCTAAAGCAGATATTAAGCGTCAGGTTAAAGAAGCTAATAATAACTATAAAGTACAGTATCAAGAATTCCTTGATGACCTAGCAGACAAGCTTGGTTCTATCCTTCTTGGTTCAAAACTTCCTGTTGATATTGTTAGTGAAGAAGACAACGGTTCAACTGTTGTTATCCCTGCAAACAGAAAGATTACTAAGGTACTTCTACGTAAGTTAGCAAGTCACCACGATACGTACTCTCTTCCTGATGGCCCTGCTAAAGATCAGATCGACGAAGTTATGAAGTCTTTCAACTTAAGACTTAAAGATATCAAACTACGTCATCAAGAAAGTATTGAACAGCTTGAGAGCTCAGAGGGTAAAGACCCTGGAGTTATCAAAGGTGTTAAAGTTTACATCGCAGCTAAGCGTAAGCTTTCTGTTGGTGATAAGATGGCTGGACGTCACGGTAATAAAGGTATTGTTTCAAATATCGTTCCTATCTGTGACTTACCATTCCAACAGGATGGTACAGCAGTAGATATTATCCTTAACCCACTAGGTGTTCCATCGCGTATGAACGTTGGACAGATCCTTGAGACTCACTTGGGTTGGGCAGCTAAGAAACTTGGCTACAATATCGCATCACCTGTTTTCGATGGTGTTCCTGAAGGAAGAATCCAAGATCTACTTAAAGAAGCTGGTTTACCTGAAGACGGTAAAGCTGAACTTTTCGACGGTCGTACTGGAGAGAGATTCGCTCAGAGAGTTACTGTCGGTCAAATTTATATGCTTAAACTCGACCACTTAGTAGTAAATAAGATCCACGCACGTGCGGTCGGTCCTTACTCACTAGTTACTCAGCAGCCACTTGGTGGTAAAGCTCAGCACGGTGGACAGCGTTTCGGTGAGATGGAAGTATGGGCCCTAGAAGCATACGGCGCAGCTTACACACTACAGGAAATGTTGACAGTGAAGAGTGATGACGTTGTCGGTAGAACTAAGATTTACGAATCAATTGTTCGTGGTGATAATACTCTAGTCGCAGGTATCCCTGAATCTTTCAACGTATTGATGAAAGAAATGCAGAGTCTGTGTCTTGATGTAAGAGTTAAGCGCGGCTAAAGAGGAGAAGAGAGGAATTATGGATACAAATCTTGTAAAACAAATGATTGGTGCGGAAAGTGGTAGTAACTTTTCTCAAGTAACAATCGGCCTGGCTTCTCCTGAAGTAATCACTTCATGGAGCCGTGGGGAAATTAAAAACCCTGAAACAATCAACTACCGTACATTTAAGCCTGAAAAAGGTGGTCTATTTTGCGAAAGAATCTTCGGACCTACTAAGGACTGGGAATGTAACTGTGGTAAGTATAAAAGAATTAAACACAAAGGTATTGTTTGTGACCGTTGTGGTGTAGAGGTAACTCAGTCTCGCGTTCGTCGTGAGCGTATGGGTCATATCGACCTAGCTGTTCCTGTATCTCACATTTGGTTCTTCAAATGTATGCCTAGTAGACTTGGTCTAGTTCTAGATATGACTGCTCGTGCACTTGAGCGCATCATCTATTACGAAGATTGGATCATCATCGATCCAGGCGATACGCCACTTCTACCAAAACAGATATTAACAGATGCAGAGTACCGTGAAGCTCAAGAGATGTACGGCGATTCATTCCAGGCTGGAATGGGCGCAACTGCTGTTAAAGAACTACTTAAACAGGTTGATCCTGAAGCTCTACTTGAACAGTTGAGCGCTGAGATGGCAGCTACTAGAAGTAAAGCTAACCATAAGAAGATCGCTAAGAGAATGCGTCTTATGGAAGGTTTTATTAACAATGGTACTAAGCCTGAGTGGATGATTATCGAAACACTTCCAGTGATTCCACCAGACCTACGTCCTCTTGTTCCACTAGAAGGTGGTCGTTTCGCAACGTCTGACTTAAATGACCTTTATAGACGTGTTATCAACCGTAATAACCGTTTGAAGAACTTACTTCACCTACGTACTCCGGAAGTAATCATCCGAAATGAGAAACGTATGCTTCAGGAAGCTGTTGACGCACTTCTTGATAATGGTCGTCACGGTCGTGCTGTAACAGGCGCTGGTAACAGACAGCTTAAGTCACTTTGTGATATGCTTAAAGGTAAATCTGGTCGTTTCCGTCAGAACTTACTTGGTAAGCGTGTTGACTACTCTGGTCGTTCTGTGATCGTTGTTGGTCCTGAACTTAAGCTTCATCAGTGTGGTCTTCCTAAACAGATGGCTCTAGTTCTTTTCGAGCCATTTATCATTCGCCGTTTGAAAGAGCAGGGTGTTGTTCACACTGTTCGTAGTGCGAAGAAGATGATCGAAAGAGGCGCTACTGAAGTTTGGGATGTTCTTGAAGAAGTGACTCAAGGTCACCCAGTTATGCTTAACCGTGCTCCAACTCTTCACAGACTTTCTATCCAGGCGTTTGACCCTGTATTGATCGAAGGTAAAGCGATTCGTGTTCACCCACTAGTATGTGCAGCTTATAATGCTGACTTCGACGGTGACCAGATGGCGGTACACATTCCTCTATCAAACGAAGCGCAAATGGAAGCTAAGCTTCTAATGCTTTCACCAAATAATATTTTCTCACCTGCAAATGGTAAGCCACTTTGTACTCCTACACAGGATATGACTCTTGGCTGTTACTTCATGACATACTGGAATAGTAAGAATGAAAAACTAGATGCAGACAAGTTAACTGCTTATAACGATGTTGTTGAAGTTCTATGGGCAATGGATGCTGGTCTTATCGGTATTCACGACCTTATTCGCTTCAAGAACCCTGACTTCGGCAAATCTACTCCTTGGGGTAAGAAAGATGCTAAGTACATCGCTACTACTGCTGGTCGTTGTATTTTCTGGGAAGTTTGGCCAGATGCAATGGGCTTCTGTAACAAGCAGCTTACTAAAAAATCATTAAGTACACTGATTAGTCAGTGCCATGAACACCTAGGACGTGGAGAGACAGTAGCTACTCTTGACGGTCTTAAGAAGATTGGTTTTACTTATGCAACTAAGTCTGGTTTCTCTGTAGCAACAGTGGATATGATTATCCCTGATGAAAAAGATCACGTTGTTGGTCTTGCAGAAAAAGAAGTCGACGAAGTTCGTCAACAGTTTAATAATGGTGTTATCACTGAGCGTGAAAGATACAATAAGTGTATTGATATCTGGACACATGCAAATACTCAGGTTGCATCGCACCTATTCGGTACAATTGAGCATAACCTAGGTCTTGAAGAGATAAACTCTGTTTGGGCCATGCTTGACTCAGGCGCGAGGGGTTCTAAGGACCAGATCCGTCAGTTGGCAGGTATGCGTGGTTTGATGGCAAAACCAAGTGGTGAGATCATCGAACGTCCAATTAAATCAAACTTCCGTGAAGGTCTTACAGTTCTTGAGTACTTTATCAGTTCTCACGGTGCTCGTAAAGGTTTGGCAGATACAGCTCTTAAAACAGCTGACTCAGGTTACATGACTCGTAAACTAGTCGACGTAGCTCAAGACGTTATCTGTACTGAAGAAGATTGTCAGACTACTAAAGGTATCTGGGTTAAAGCTATCCGTGAAGGTGATGATGACATGTTACCACTTGTTGACCGTATTGTTGGTCGTATGAGTGTGGATGACATCCATGACCCACTTAGCAAAAATAAGTCAGACCTACTTGTCGCTGCAAATCAAGAGATCTCAGCAGAGACTGCAGATGCTATTTATGATCGTGGTATCGAGAGTGTTCACATCCGTTCAGTTCTTACTTGTGAAGCTGAAACTGGTGTATGTGCAACTTGTTACGGTAGAATGTTAGCAGATGATGCTCCGGCAAAACTTGGTGATGCTATCGGTATCGTTGCAGCTCAGTCTATCGGTGAACCTGGTACACAGTTGACAATGCGTACGTTCCACGTTGGTGGTGCAGCAACAACTACATTTAAGAAGCCTGTTCTTAAAGCAAAATATGCTGGTAAGATCATCCTAGTCGATGCTCGTACAGTCGAACAGGAAGACGGTACACTAGTTGTTATCAATAAAAACGGTAAAGTTATTATTGAAAACTCAGAAGGTGTTCACGTTGAATCAAATGACCTAGTGACTGGTACAGTTATCTCTAAGAAAGATGGTCAAAATGTTAAAGCTGGTGAAGTCTATGCTAAATGGGATCCGCACAATGTTCCTATTATCACAGAGAATCCAGGTAAAGTTGAGTTCCGTGACTTGGTTGAAGGTGTAACCTTAAGTCGTGAAGTTAAGTCTACTGGTGAAGAAGAAATAGTTGTTCTTGATCACAGAGATGACCTTCACCCGCAGCTAGCTATCGTTGATGGTACTGGTGAGATTCTTTCTCACTACTCACTACCAGCTGGCGCTCACATAATGATTAACGAAGGTGATGAAGTAGTTGCAGGTGAATTCCTCGCTAGAATCCCTCGTCAAAGTGCAAGAACAAAAGATATTACAGGTGGTCTTCCACGTGTAGCAGAATTGTTCGAAGCGCGTAAACCGAAAGAGCCTGCTTATATTTCTAAAATCGACGGTATCGTTGAGTTTGGTAAGCAAAGTAAAGGTAAGCAGCTCATTACTATCAAAGATCCTGAAACAAACGTAGCTGAAGAACAGTTAATCCCGACTAACCGTCGTGTAACAGTTCTTAATGGCGACTTCGTCAGAAAAGGTACTTCACTTACTGATGGTGCGGTCGTCCTTCAGGATATGCTAGAGGTTTGTGGACCTCAAGAACTTCAAGAATATCTCGTAAACGAAGTTCAGGAAGTTTACAGACTCCAAGGTGTTGAGATCAATGATAAGCACGTTGAAGTAATCGTTCGTCAAATGATGCGTAAAGTAAGAATTACAGATTCAGGTACAACTAAGTTCCTAACTGGTGAGCAAGTCGATAAGAAGGCTTTCCAAGTTGAGAATGACAGAGTTGTTGCTGAAGGTGGTCAGCCGGCTGAAGGTCAAGCTGTTCTACTTGGTATTACTAAAGCATCACTTGAAACTGAAAGTTTCATCTCAGCTGCTTCATTCCAGGATACTACAAGAATCCTGACAGATGCTGCAACACTAGGTAAAGCTGACGTTCTTAAAGGATTCAAAGAAAATGTGATCATGGGTCACTTGATTCCTGCTGGTACAGGCGTTGAATTCCTTCGCGGAATGCGCGTTGTAAAAGAAGGCGTTGCTTACGACAGTACAGAGAAAAGTGAAGAAGAGAATCAAAGCGATAAACTTGCTTCTGCGAAAGCAATGTTATCACTAGATTAATTACAAAATAAAAAGTCCTTTAGTTAACTTGCAAAGATAACTTGTTACGTTAAACTAGGGGACTTTTGAAATTTAGATGATGTTGATATTAAGGAAAATTTATGCCAACTATTAATCAGCTTGTAAGAAAAGGCCGCGGAAAGAAAGTCCGTAAGTCTAAGTCTAGAGCTCTTGCAAAATGTCCACAAAGACGTGGCGTTTGTATCCAGGTGACTACAAGAACACCTAAGAAACCAAACTCAGCTTTACGTAAAGTAGCTAGAGTACGTCTTACTAATGGCGAAGAGATCAATGCATACATCGGCGGTGAAGGTCACAACCTTCAGGAACACAGTGTTGTTCTAGTTCGCGGTGGTCGTGTACGTGACCTTCCTGGTGTACGTTATCACCTAGTCCGTGGTGCGTTAGACTCACTAGGCGTAGATAAGCGTGGTCAAGGTCGTTCAAAATACGGCGCTAAGAAGCCTAAGAAGAGCTAATTGGATATATTATGAGAAAGAAAAGAGCTCCTAAAAGAGAAGTTTTACCAGATTCACGTTTCAACAGTGAATTGATGTCTAGATTAATCAACATGGTTATGTCAGACGGCAAAAAAGCAACAGCAGAGAAAGTAGTTTACAAAGCTATGGACCATGTTGCTAAGAAAGTTAAAGATGCAGACGCGCTGGAAGTTTTCTTCCAAGCTCTAGAAAACATCAAGCCTCAGGTTCAAGTTAAGTCTCGCCGTGTTGGTGGTGCTACTTACCAAGTACCTGTAGAAGTTGCTCCAGAAAGACAGATGGCACTTGCTATGAGATGGTTGATTACTTATTCAGCTGGTCGTAAAGGCAAACCAATGCACATCAATCTTTCAAACGAGCTAGTTGATGCATATAACAATACTGGTAGTGCTGTTAAGAAGAAAGACGACACTCACCGTATGGCAGCAGCTAATAAAGCTTTCGCACATTACCGCTGGTAATCTGCAATAGTTTTTTAAGAGGTCTCCTCCCTAATGAGCAAAGAAAAAGCAGTTAGAGATATTCCTCTTGACCAGGTTCGAAATATCGGTATCATGGCTCACATCGATGCCGGTAAGACAACCACGACTGAAAGAATTCTATATTATACTGGTGTCAACCACAAAATAGGTGAAGTTCATGATGGCGCAGCCACTATGGACTGGATGGAGTACGAGCAAGAACGCGGTATCACCATCACTAGCGCAGCTACCACCTGTTATTGGCATGACAAGCGAATCAACATCATCGATACGCCAGGACATGTAGATTTTACAATTGAAGTCGAAAGATCATTAAGAGTTCTTGATGGTGCTGTAGCAGTTTACTGCGCAGTCGGAGGCGTTCAGCCTCAATCAGAAACAGTTTGGCGGCAGGCACGTAAATATAACGTGCCTGCCGTTGCTTTTATCAACAAGATGGATCGCGTCGGCGCCAATGTTGAAAAAGTTGTCGAGGACATCCGCACTAAACTCCAAGCCAATCCCGTTCTTCTCCAGTTACCTATGGGTGAAGAAGATACTTTTTCTGGAGTTATCGATCTAGTCAAGATGAAAGCGTACACCTTCATAGATGATAAAGGTGTAATAGTAAATGAGCATGAAATCCCTGAAGAGTTTGCTGAAGCAGCAGAATTAGCCCAGTTAGAAATGATTGAAGCTATAGCTGATCACAACGAAGAGATCGCCGAAGTTTTCTTAATGGACGAGATACCTAGTATCGAAGATCTAAAGAGTGCTATCCGCGAATTAACTCTAGCAAACGAAATAATCCCAGTACTCTGTGGCTCAGCTTTTAAAAATAAAGGTGTTCAAACTTTATTAGATGCGGTCATCGACTACCTACCAAGTCCAAAAGATATTGATGGCGTAACTGGTAAACACCCTACAACAAATGAAGTTATTAAACATACTTCTTCAGATGATGAGCCAACTACAGCTTTGGCCTTCAAGATTTTCTCAGATAAGTATGTCGATAGACTGACATATGTTCGAGTTTATTCTGGTGTTATCAGAAAAGGTATGACTCTGCACAATCCTCGTTCTGGTAAAAAAGAACGTATCGGCAAAATCCTTAGAATGTTCGCGAACAAGCAAGAAGAAGTAAACGATGCCTTTGCAGGTGAGATAGTTGCTCTTGTTGGTGTTAAACTCGCAAAAACAGGTGACACTCTTTGTCAGATGGATAAGCCAATTGTTTTAGAGAATATGGTTTTCCCAGATCCTGTTATTTCAATTGTTATCGAGCCAAAATCGAAAGCAGATAAAGATAAACTGATTGGTGGTTTGAAGTCTTTAACAGACGAAGATCCAACTTTTCAAGTATCTGAAAATGAAGAGACAGGTCAAACACTTATTTCTGGAATGGGTGAGCTTCACCTAGAAATCATTAATGAGCGTTTGGTTAAAGAATTTAATGTATCTGCTAATACAGGTACACCAATGGTGGCATACAGAGAAGCAATCACTGCTGAAGCTGAAGGTTCTGAAGAATTTATTCGTGAACATGGCGGCAAGAAGCTTTATGCTAAGATCATTCTTTCAATAGAACCAAAACCTCGTGGTTATGGTGTTACTGTTGAAAGTAAGATTCCAGACTCCGATGTTCCAAAAGGTTTTATCGAAGAAGCTATAAATGCGATCAAGATACAGGCAAAAACAGGAATCGTTCACGGTTATTCCTTGATTGACTTCCACTGTACTTTGATTGGCGGAGCTTCATCTGCAACTGATTCAACTGAAGCAGCTTTCCAAGCAGCGGCCTCGATTGCTTTGCGAGATGCAGTTCAAAAAGCGGGTGTTGTTGTCCTTGAGCCAATAATGAAGTTGGAAATAGATTGCCCTGAAGAAAATACAGGCGATATAATCGGCGATGTTTCAAGTCGTCGAGGACAAGTTGTAGAAATGAAAAGCGATGGTATAGTTGCGCGCATTACGGCAACTGTGCCGATGGCGAAACTATTCCGCTATACTACAGATTTGCGCTCCATGACCAAAGGTCGTGCAGTTGCAACTATTGAACCGTCTCACTTCGAACAAGTGAGCGGTAATATAAATGAGTAATAAAGAATAAGGTATAAACAAAAATGGCTAGTAAACAGACCATTAGAATTAGACTACAGGCCTATGACCATAGAGTTCTTGACCAGTCTGCTGGCGAAATCGTCAGAACTGTAAAGCGCTCAGGTGCTAGAGTTGCGGGTCCAATTCCTCTGCCTACTCGAATTGAACGTTTCAGTGTGAACCGTTCACCGATGGGTGATAAAAAGTCAATGGAGCAGTTCGAAATCCGAACTCACAAAAGACTTCTGGACATAGTAGATCCAACTCCGAAAAGTGTTGATGAATTGAAAAAACTGAATCTACCGGCTGGCGTAGATATAACAGTTAAAATCTAACGGAGTAGGAAATGGCTGGTTTAATTGGAAAAAAACTTGGTATGACCCAGGTTTATGATGAGAACGGTAAAGTCGTTCCTGTAACAGTTATACAAGCGGGCCCATGTCCTGTACTAGATATACGTACACAGGACAGTCACGGTTACTCTGCTCTACAGGTTGGTTTTGGTAAGAAAAAAGCTAAGAACGTTTCAAAAGCTGTTCTTGGTCACCTTAACAAATCTGGTAAAGCTGAGAATCCTCCCGCTTTAATCAAAGAAATTCGCTTAACTGAAGATCCTTCTGAAGAGCTTGGTCAAGATTTGACTGTAGAAGCATTCGAAGCAGGTTCTTTTGTTGACGTTACCGGTACCTCTAAAGGTAAAGGTTTCCAGGGCGTAGTTAAACGCTACAACTTCGGTGGTGGTCGCGCTTCTCACGGTGGTGACTGGACTCGTAAGCCTGGTTCTATCGGTATGTGTGAATTCCCTGGTAAAGTCTACAAAGGTAGAAAGATGCCTGGTCACACTGGTAGCGTTCAACGCACCATCATGGGTCTTAAGATCGTCTCTGTACGTCCTGAAGACAATGTCGTTCTTGTAAAAGGTGCCGTTCCAGGGCACAAGGGCGGGATCGTTGTACTCCGCACTGCCAAGAAGAAATAAGCGAAAAGGATTTAGACAATGAGTAATAAAGTCCAAGTTTTCGACAAGTCTGGTAGTGCAGCTGGTGAGTTAGAACTCCAAGACAAGTGGATCGAAAGAGAGAAAGGTGAGCAAGCTGTTCACGAAGCTGTAGTAGCTTATCTCGCAGGTCTACGTGCAGGTACTGCAAAGACTAAGACACGTAGTGAAGTTCGCGGTGGCGGTAAGAAGCCATATAGACAGAAAGGTACTGGACGTGCACGTGCAGGTTCAAGCCGAAGCCCAATTTGGCGCGGTGGCGGTACTATTTTCGGTCCAACTCCTCGTTCTTATAAGAAATCTTTAAATAAGAAAGTCAAAAGACTAGCTGTACGTCGTGCACTAGCTGAAAGACTTGATGCTGGTCAGATCGTCGTAGTTGAAGAGTTCGCATTTAGCGCTCCGAAAACTAAAGATGCTTCAGCATATCTTAAGAATATTGATGCAACAAACAGACCAGTTGTTATCGTTTCTGACTCTGTCATGGACGACAACAGCAACAACACTTACCTTTCTTTCAGAAACGTAGCTGGTTGTTCTATCGTTGGTGCTGGTTGGGTCAATGCTTACATTTTACTAAGCGGTCAAAAAATCGTTATCACTAAAGAAGCTCTTGAGCAACTTGGTGAACGTATCGCTAAGGAGGATTAATATGAACGATCCATACGCAATTATTAAAACAGTAATTCTTTCTGAGAAGAGTAACTCTCTAACAGAAGAACAGAACAAATACACTTTCAAAGTTGCAAAAGCTGCAACTAAGATTGACGTTGCTCGCGCTGTTAAAGCTATTTGGGGTGTTGCACCTAAGAGTGTTAACACTATTAATTGTCAAGGTAAAAAGAAGCGTCAGCGCACTAAGTTCGCAGGTAGATCTGCAGCTTACAAAAAAGCTATCGTTACTCTTAAGCCTGATGACAGCATCGAAATCTATTAATTTCTCTAGAGGTTTTTAAAATGGGTTTAAAAAGTTATAAGCCAAATACTCCCTCGCTGAGGAACATGGTTACAAGTGACTACTCTGAAGTAACACGCGCTACATCAGAAAAATCACTTACTAAAGGTAAGAAGAGCACTGGTGGTCGTAACAACCAGGGTCGTATTACTACTCGTTTCCGCGGTGGCGGTGTTAAGCGTAATTATCGTCAAATCGACTTTAAGCGTAACAAAGACGGCGTTCCAGCGAAAGTTGCACACATTGAGTACGATCCAAATCGTACTTCAAGAATTGCCCTTCTACACTATGCAGATGGTGAGAAGCGTTACATCCTAGCTCCTGAAGGAGTTAAACAGGGTGATACTCTTCTTAACGGAGATACTGCTGAATTCAAACCTGGTAATAGCATGACTCTTGCTAGAATCCCACAAGGTATGACTATTCACGCTATCGAGCTAGTTCCTGGTCAAGGTGCTGTAATGGTAAGATCTGCTGGTCAGTCAGCTACAGTTCGTGGTAAAACTGACAAATATGCACAGGTGAAACTCCAAAGTGGTGAAGTTCGTCTTATCAACCTTAAGTGTCGTGCTACTCTCGGCGCTGTTGGTAACTCTGAGCATTCTAAACTTAGAATTGGTAAAGCTGGTAAGAAGCGTTATCAAGGTAAGAGACCACACGTACGTGGTGTTGCGATGAACCCGGTCGATCACCCGATGGGTGGTGGTGAAGGTCGTACATCTGGTGGTTCTCACCCTGTATCTCCTTGGGGTCAATTATCGAAAGGTAAGAAGACTCGTAATCCTAGAAAGTCTACTAAGATGATCGTAGAAAAAAGGAAGAAGAAGTAATGGGACGTTCTGTTAAAAAAGGTCCATTCGTGGACGATCACTTGATGAAGAAAGTCGAAGCGGCTAACACATCAGGTAACAAAAAGCCAATTAAAACCTGGTCTCGTAGATCCCTCATTCTTCCTGATTTTGTTGGATTGAACTTTCAGGTTCACAATGGTAAAGAATTCGCAGATGTTTTCGTAACTGACAATATGGTCGGTCACAAACTTGGTGAATTTGCTATCACTCGTGCGTTTAGAACTCACGGTGTTATGTCTGGTAAATAATCTTACCTAACATAAAGATTTAAAAGGCGAGCTTTCGAGCTCGCCTTTTTTGTGTCCGGCTTATGAATGGGAAAGGGCAAATGTAAGATACTCATCACTTCGATGAAAGGTATACCCTTATAATTTACGGCACTTACTTAGAAGAGAATGAATTGGGAGTTATAGCTTTACGATTCTTTTAAGCACACAAGGAAATGAACTAGCTTCATATATTGCTTCATGAAGTAGATGTGTAAGCGTCAAATGAACCTTAGTTTTTGAAGTTGTGTGGCAAAAGTAGTTGGATTTTATTTGCCGGATGTCCATTAATTTTCCTCAGAGTATCCGAGATATATTCAAATGGGTCAATGTCGTTAGCTCGACATGTCTGAA
>JAJPOQ010000163.1 GCA_021232515.1 Lentisphaeraceae bacterium | reverse complement strand
CGCATAGTTCTGGAGTACGGAGAAGAAGCTGGCTTATCAGGTTTACACGCCATGTTTGAAAAAGACGGTGACTACTGGATGGTCGTTGATCAGCACAGTACAAACGGTGTTATGAGAAACAATAAAAAGGTCGTCAAGGATTACCTTAACGACCGAGATGTTTTACAGATGGGGCTGGTGACAATTATCTATTCTGCCGACTCAGCTAAAGCAACCGGGGAAGACTAAGAAAGGTACTTGGATACTTTCTTTTGAAGGTCTTCAGGTGTAAATGGTTTAACGACATAGTTCGATGCACCACTTTTTATAGCTTCCATAACCTGCTCTTTATCAGCAACAGAAGTACACATGACAATAGGTATATTGTTCGAGTTTGGATCAGCTCTGACGGCTTTTAAAACCTCTAAACCACCCATTTCAGGCATGTTCATGTCTAACATAACTAGGTTGTAGCTATAGCTCTCGGCTTGAAGTTTATCTACACCTTCCTTGCCGTTTGGTGCTTCATCGATGTCTTCAATGCCTAGTGTATTTAAAGCTCGACGCTGAATTTTTCTCATCGTTGTCGAATCGTCTATCAGTAGTACTCTCATTATTATACCTCTTTAAGGGTTGCTCCAAGTGTAAATTCGCCAAATGCTTCGGTCTTCATAGTTATGAATAACCAAGGTGCATCTTCATTACCGTGAATCCTTTGCTTCTCACCAAGTAGTATGGTTGGTAAGCCAAGTCCGGTCTTAAACTTAAATCTTGCGGCAGCAGCTCCAGCGACTATGTTCGCTATCTCTTCCACGCCGTCTAGTACGTCATCGTCAACTTCCGTTAACTCAGTATATAAAAATTTTGAAATAGTTTTCATGGCGTTTTCTTGACTCATACTGATGAGTAGAGAACCTAGGCCATCGCCATTAAAGCCTATAAGTGCAGTCACGTCATGAACATTGATGATACCCGTCTGAGTATACCTTTCACCGACTACTACAGGAACATTGCCCAGCATCTTTTCATAAGTATTAACTGTAGCATCCATACAGTCCTGCAAATAATCAAAGTTCATAATTTCCTCTCTTTCGTAAATTTGACGCAATATCCTAAATCGCAGCATTGGTACCACATTTGACTTTATAAATAAAAAATAGGGAAAAACTATGAAATGATTGCTTAATACAACGGCTATTCCTGCTTAGTGTCGTAAATGCTGTCGTGTATATGTTGTATTTTTCGACTCGAATTGTCGTCAATATATCAGGGCTTTAACTAAAGCTTTATTGTGCTTAATTGTCAGAAGAAAGTAATAGATGGAAGCAGAAGTATGAATTTAAATGAATTTTGTAAGCAGATCCTTTTGGAGAAGTCTTTACAAAAAAAGCTGATGCTTGTTGAGAATATAGATTTTAACTGTAAAGCTTTTAAAGATCCGCTTCCAGATATGCCTGCTCGTACAGATGAGCTAGCGTTCAACCAGCAAAAACCAGTTGCTCTACCATCTTTAAAAGAGTTAGAGTCAGAACGTCAGCGCGGTATACTTTTACATTTTTTCTTAAATCATGAACTCCTCGCTTTAGAACTCATGGCTCTTATGTTGTTACGTTTTCCAGATGCACCCCAATCCTTTAAAAAAGGTTTGGTAAATACGATGCAAGATGAGCAACGTCATGCTCAAAAGTATCTTGGCCTGATGAATGACTTTGGAGTTGAGGCTGGAGATGTTCCCGTAAATAAGTTTTTTTGGCAAACGCTGTCTGCTTCGGATAATCTACAGAAGTTTGTTGCTGGTATGAGTCTAACTTTTGAACAAGCCAATCTAGACTTTTCACTCTTTTATAAAAATGCTTTTGATACAATCGGCGATAAAAAGACATCTGCAGTCCTACAAGATGTATATGATGACGAAGTCAGCCATGTCCGTCATGGTCTAGGGTGGTTTCGTCGGTGGAAGAAATCCAGCTTAAGCGATTGGCAAGAGTATGCCAATATTCTAGAAATACCTCTTTCTCCTTCTCGAGGTAAAGGTCCGTTGTTTGATTTAGACGGTCGCCGAAAAGCTGGTTTGGATGAAGACTTCATTGCAAATATGAAAGTGACTTCTATGTCTAGAGGGCGTTCACCAGATATTTTTATATTTCACGGTTTTACTGAGGAATCCATTTCAATAGGTGAGTCATTTAATATTCCAAAGTGGGGACGTCAGCTCGAAGAAGAGATGAGTTTACTACCGATCATTTTTTGTAAGAAAGATGACCTTCTTTATACTTGGAAGGATATTTCCGTTCAGCATTTACAGAAACTCCAGGAGTGCGGTCTGACCGTACCAGAAGTTTCTACAGCAGACTTTCGCAATCCTCTCAAGGCTTTGGCTAAACGCCACCCCGGCTCATTAAATCCTTGGGGGTGGAGCCCATTTATTAATAAGACCTTGAAGCATTTGTCAGAACAGTCGAAGGGGAAGGACTGTTGGCGAGAAGAGTATAAGTCCTTATTTTCAAAATCGCATGCAGTCAAATTGTTTGATAAGTTTGCTGATGAAAAGTTAGAAAAAGATAAGCTTTATAGAAGTTTTATTTGTCGTGATTTGCCTGAAGTAACATCAGCCATCTCTGCGATTGAACAAAAGGGTTGGCCTACATCTGTAGTTAAGTCTCCACTTGGAGCTTCTGGTCGAAATATGTTTCGAGTACTGGAGTGCGGTCTTACAAATGCTCAAGAGTTACAGATCCAAAATTTACTAGAGGTTCAAAAAGAACTTATTGTCGAACCATGGGTCGAAAGAGTCTTAGACTTTTCTCTGCACTTTGATCTAAATGAGAAAGTAAAATATGTCGGAGCGACCAGGCTCCTAAATGACGAGCGCGGGCAATATATGGGCAGTCTTTTTGGTAACCCTTGGAAGGGGCTTGATAGTGATATTCTTAAAAAGCTGCATGCCGATGGCGGTCTTAATAATTTTGCTAAAAAGCTTGGAGCGTGGTTAAGTGAGAATCTTAGTGGAAGCTCTTACAGAGGTGCTGTCAGTATAGATTGTTTTATTTATCGTGATCCAAGTGGTGAATTACAATTTAAGCCTTTGGTTGAAATGAATTTCCGATACACTATGGGACGAGTTGCGCTAGGGTTTGAGAAATATTTAAGTTCTGGGAAAGTCGGTTTATTAAGTATCTTAAGTCTGAAGAGCAAACGCCAAGCTCATTTACGTGAAGTTATTCAAAGCGTTAGTACGAGTATACCAGAAAAAGGTGATAATGGTTTTTGGAATAGGGGAGTACTTTTACTGAATGAGTATTCAGAAAAATTGGTATTTCCGATACTTGTTACAGTTGGTGAAAGTCTCGATGATTGTGAAGAGCAGATAACCGCTCGTTAGTTCCAAAGGTAGTTTTCGTTAAACTGAATTTTGTGTTTATTTAATAGTGAAACTAGTTCGTTTTTGAAGTCTATTTTCTGATGGTGTTCTTTTTGAGTTTTTATGTACTCTTTGACGATATTTACTTGTGATTGACTTACAGAGAAAGCTCCATATCCCGCTTGCCATTTAAAGCTGTTTTGCGCTGGGAATTTTTTATTGAGCCAAGTAGAGCTACCACCTTTAATTTTCTTTAGTAAATCGGCTAAGGCTATTTTTGGAGGTGAAGAACATAGTATATGAATGTGGTTAGAAGTACCGCCGATAGCGTGTAGGAAACACTCTTCATTTTTGATGATCCCAGCGATGTATTTGTATAAGTCCGTTTCAATTGTTGGGGATATAGAGTCTTGTCGTTCTTTGGTGCTGAAAACTATGTGATAGTATAGTTGTGTAAATGTACCCGCCATATTGTGCCCTTGTAATCTTGCATACCTTACGGCATGCTTACCCTATTTTGTGTTTAACCTCGGATTGAAATCCGAGTCTATCTGAACTCTTGTTCTTCGAACATTTGTTGAATATCTATTGCCCCCGGATTAAAATCCGGGTCTATCTGAACTCTTGTTCTTCGAACATTATGGTTAATTTTTTGATTTTGTTACTATTGATTAGTTTATAGTATGCGGTCCCCTTTTTGTGTTTAACCTCAGATTAAAATCGGAGACAATTTTAATACTTATTCATCCAATGGAATTTCTCTTCAAGAAGCATTTTTGATCAAATGTAGAGGTATCAAAATATTTGCTATTTTGAATGGTTGCCCTAATTATCCCGAAGGGATAAAAGAAGGTTAGGGGCTGTATCAAAAGGTACAGCCCCTTCTTTTTAATTTTTTGACCTTAAGTAATTTTCTATTTTATGCCTTTAAGTCTTCCTGAGAGGCCAGTTAAAGCGTTTCTATCCTTTTTCAGCTCATATCCCCCTTGACTCTT
>JAJPOQ010000122.1 GCA_021232515.1 Lentisphaeraceae bacterium | reverse complement strand
TAGGGTTTTGTCTAGCGTTATTTCCGTCGTCGTATTCACGGAATGTCGGACCGGTATTTAAGACTAGATATTTTTTCTCATTGAGTGGGTTTGGAAAGCCGAGAAGAGGGATGTGGTTTGAACTTTCGTATGATTTGTTATTAATGGTAAGTTTATCTTTATCCCATTCTAGAGGTAATTGACCGAGAGCTTTTTTGATAATGCTGTTTGATTCAAAGTCTCCCCAAGCAATGATGTGATACTTACTGAGGTCTTCTTCAGTGACTTCAGAGTCTTGTTTGATTCGTACATGTCCTCTAAATGCTTCTTGCCAACGACGAATAAAATGAGTCAGTTCAAAGTCAATCCACTTCTGGATCTTAGGATTAGAAGATTTGGCACTTGGCGTAACAACTAAAAATGCTTCATTGAAAGCGTCATCCATAGGGCCTTGTAAACCTGGAACTTTCTTAAGTTCGTTTGAAAATGATTCAACGATTTTCCATTTATTTTTACTGTGCAGTAGGTTTACTTGATTCGTAGCTTTAGAGAGTTTAAGTGTTTGGCCATCTATCTGAATCTCAAGACCTTTACTAAAAGCCGTCATGTCTTTACGAGGAGGAGTTAGTGTCAGTTCTCGGATATTCTTACTTGTTAGTTCAATTAGATTGTCATTGACTCTTTTAGCATCCACTCGAGAATCCTGCCAATGTTCTTTGAGACCATTAACTTTAATCCAATACATAGAAGGGTAACGCAAAGTTTGGGTTTGAAATGAAAGTTCAGGTTTATAAACATCTCTTCCGTTTACCATGGCTTTTTCAATGAATTCAACGATTTGTTCTAGATAGCCAGGAGCGTACTTATGCCCCATTTTAGGGCCAATTAAGTGAGGCAGCGTTTTATCAAAACTTTGATAAGCTTTCTCCATTATACGTGCAGCCTGTATTTGCTTGTCGTTTTCACCACTGTAGGAAATAACTGGTATATTAAATAAGTTGCGGACGTAGTTTGGCATGTCGTAAACACCCCAAAGTTTTTGTTCGAACCAAACAGGGTAATCAGTTTTCTTCATTCGAGTAAACTCGGCAGTCTCAGCAAAACCAGCACCTGCATGAACAGCAACCCATTTTTCGGCAAAGTGAGCTCCCGCTTGCCAAGCACCTGCGCCTCCCATGGAGAATCCTAAGAGTGCTACGCGGTTGTCATCAATTTTGTACTGTGATTTTATAAAGTCAACTGCATGGAGTATGTCGAACTGACCGGCGGATTTCCAGCCAATACATTGGCGTCCAAGAGGGTGGAGGACTATGCCGTGTTTGACTGTCGGCAATTTTCTTTTTCCTGAGCGAGCTTTGTGTATGAAACTATTATCAGTTTCTTTTTCTCCACGTCCATGAAGCCAAACCCAGAGTTGGTTTTCTTTGTCAAAATTTAACTCTTTAGGAATCTCTAGAACAGCAGGTTGAACAGAATCGTCAACTGGAGAGTAATAACCTCTAACGATCATGCCTTTTTGAGTTGTCCATGGAGTTTGACCTTCTTTCAGTAGCTTGGCGCGTTTGAAGCCTTCTTTTAAGTTGTAGTCAGCGCCCCAATAGTTTCCTTTTGACCAATAAAACTCGTCATGCTTTACAGCAAAGTCGACGGCTTTATAAAAAACTTCAGCATCAGCTTTTAAAGGATGAGAGATAGTATCTAAAAGCTTTTTTAGGTTTTTGAGACCTTCATTTAATTTTTTAGTTTCTTCGGGTTTGAGAGTTTTCCCTTTTGGAGGGATTCGCCTAGGTATTTCTTTGTAGTCTTGAGCACTAGAAAATCCAGTGAAGAAAGAAAATATCAATAAAACACTCGTCACACTTTTATACACACATACTCCTAAATAACACAATTATAGATAAGCCTAAATTCTAGTTCGAACCTTTTTATAAATCAACCATTTTGTAGAGGAATTGATATTTACGATTCTCAAAGTTGCTGGAGCCTTAGTTGTTCTCGTATCGGTAGCTTGTACGTTTAGCTATACAGTTATTTTGAGGACTTAAGCAAAAGGTGCAGAAGGAAGAATTGTTTTAGAGGTAGACCTTATGAGTCACTTAGGTGTTCATTTAAAACTTTTTGTAGATCATCTTTAGTGAATGGTTTTGAGAGAAAGCCGAGCATACCAGCTTGGAAGCATTTTAGTTTATCTTGTTGCATCGCATTTGCTGTTAAGGCTATGATTGGGGCGTTATTAAAAGTTTCTAATTGTTGAATATTCTTAGTTGTTTCGAACCCATCCATTTCCGGCATGAGACAGTCCATGAAAATGATGTCAGTTTCCTGGTTGTTTAAAAAGTCGATAGCCTCCTTACCGCTGTTTGCTACGGTCACTTCTAAACCTGTTTTCTCTAAAGACATTTTTGCTAATTTGAGATTTGTACGGTTGTCGTCAACAACTAAGGCACGTTTATTTTTGTACATCGATTTTGAAATGGGAGAATTTGTGTTTTTAGAGTCGAGTGGAGATGCGATAGGACAGGTTATCTCAAGCCAGAACTTGGAGCCTTTGCCGGCTTCACTACTCATGCCGATATCGCCACCCATCAACTTCGCAAGTGAACGGGCAATTGATAAACCAAGGCCAGTACCTCCATAATTACGAGTGGTTGAGGCGTCAGCTTGTTCGAAGCGATTGAATAGTCTTTTTTGTATTTCTGGAGAAATACCTATTCCCGTGTCTTCTATCAAAAAATTGAGTTTACAAAGTTCATGACTTTGTTGACTGTTTAGGGTTAGAGTTATATGGCCTTCTTCAGTAAACTTTACTGCATTTGATAGGAAGTTTAGAAGGATTTGTTTTATGCGGTTTGGGTCTCCGAGAATCTTATGCCCTAATTCTGGCGCATTTATATGGATCTTAAGACCTTTCTGCTTGGCTTTATCTTGAACGACTTTAACGCTTTCTATAATTAGCTCATTTAACTGGAACTCTATTTTCTCAATTTCGATTTTACCTTTTTCCAGTTTAGAGAAGTCGAGTATATCATTAATGATCGTTAGTAAGGCCGTTGCTGAGTGATTGACGATTCTGACTTGTTCTTTCTGTTCTGTAGATAGTTCCGTATCTAGTAAATGTTCGGAGAAGCCAATAATAGCATTCATGGGAGTTCGTATCTCATGACTTATATTGGCAACAAATTCGCTCTTTGATTGGTTGGCGGTTTCGGCTTTTTGGAGAGCCTTTTCAAGCTCTTCAGTTCGACGGGCTATAGTTTGCTCAAGATTTTCTTTATGATCTCTTAATTCTTTTTCAGTTGATTTTATTAGGGCAAAGTTTTCGTTCACTTTTTTGCACATCGTCAAGAAGGTTGTTGATAAGTCAGAGATTTCGTCTTGTCCTGTGATCTCTAAGTTAATTTTTTCTCCAAGCACAAAGTCATGTGTAGCGTTATTTAAAGTAGTGATTCTTCGAGAGATACTTTTGCTGAAGATGTAAGAGAGAATTGTGATAAGCACAATACTTAAAAGAGCAATGGAGATAAGTTTTTTCTGATGACTTATAACTGGTCCGATGTACAAGTTAACAGGTACTTTTATACCGAGTGTATATCGGGTTCCATTTACAGGGTAGAAGAAGTAGTGAAAGCCTTCGTTTTTGATGAGGACTTGTGCTTTTCGTCGTGCTTTTATGGCATGGTAGGTTGATGCTAATTCAGAGTTTGCTTCATTTTGAATACTTGAGCTTTGAATGATCGGCTCGTTTATGTCATTCAATTTAAGTGAACCGTCTGAGTTTTTAAGGTATTTTAACGCTTTGTTTTTATCTCGATGATAGATGTATGTACCTTCTTGCGACACGAGGAAAAGTTGAGTTTTTTTGTCTAGAGTTTTCTTAACTAGGCTTTCTAGATCATTGAGTTTATTTTCAATTTTGGTCCAGCTCATAGCTCCACCAATCATTCCGACTATCTTATCGTCTTGAATAATGGTCTGAGAAATAACGATTTGTTGGACTCCGGTGGTGTAAGAAACCATTGGTTCTGAGACATACGGAGCGCTAAGTTGTTTACTTGTTGCCTCCTGCCAATATTGACGTTTACCAATTGTCTTGGGCTTACTGCTCGGAGAGCTGTCGTCAAAAGTTCGTATGCCGCCTTGTAGAGTATTCCCGCCACTTGTGTTATAAAAATGTCCATTAGTTTTTCCAAGTATGAACTTTTCATAAAACGAAGCGAGCCGTTTTCGTTCAGAGACTAAATAGGGTTGAATCTTTTGCCAGTTCATTGATTTAAGGATTGGACTATTAGCAACTAAAGCGACTTCATTTTTGCGGGAAACAAAGAAATGCTCAAGCGACATGGAGAGATTCTCTAGCTCTTTTTCAGAGACTTGAGTCAATCTTTGATCAACTTCTTTTGTACCAATGTTTATTGTAATTATTATTATCACAACGATGGGAGTCACACTCAGCAAAGTGTTTAGCAATAATAATTTTTTAAAGAAATTCATTCCGTTCCCTTTCTCCAGCCATTTATAAAGTACTATTTTTAAAAGTCAGATGCGAAAAAAAGTGATTTCTTAGGGGAATTCTTAATGGCCATACTGTTGATGTGTAATAAGGAAGCAGTATAATAGTCAATCGGAGAGTTTACGGAAAAATTTAGGAGGCCTCATGGCAATTCATCCTGGCGCAGGCAAAAGACCAGATGCAAGTAAGTTAGTCAATTTAAATGATCTCAAAGAAGCCTACTATAAAGACAATGAATTTCCCATAGAACCGGTTGCTTTTGGGACTTCCGGTCACAGAGGTAGTGCTCTTAAAGGAAGCTTCAACGAGTATCACATATACTCTATCTGTCAGGCACTTTTTGAGTATCGTCAAGATAATGATGTAGATGGCCCACTTTTTATTGGTGTTGACTCCCACGCTCTTAGTGAATACGCTCTTCGTTCAACAATTGAAGTTCTCGGTGCCAACGGAGTAGAAGTGCGTTACCAAGAAGGTTTTGGTATAACTCCCACTCCAGTTATTTCTCACGCAATTTTAAAGTACAATAAGAACCGAACTACAGGTTTAGCCGACGGTGTCGTTATAACACCTTCACACAATCCTCCTGAAGATGGCGGCTTTAAGTACAATCCAACAGATGGTGGCCCTGCAAATACAGAGATAACGACTGTTATTGAGAAAAGAGCCAACCAGATCATGAATGATGCTTTAGCAGATGTTCATAAAGTTGATTTTGATGAAGCTTTGAAGTTAGAAAACGTCCGGGCTTATGACTACATACCAGACTATGTCGATGACCTTTCAAATGTGATCGATATGGAAGCGATAAGTAAGGCTGGAGTAAAGATTGGTGCTGACCCTCTAGGTGGCGCAAGTTTACCTTACTGGAAGCCTATCGCTGAAAAATATAACTTAGACATAGATGTTGTTAATGATGAAGTCGACAAGACTTTTTCTTTTATGACTTTAGACAAAGATGGTAAAATCCGCATGGATTGCTCTTCTCCTTGGGCCATGGCTGGCTTGATCGACTTGAAAGATAAGTACGACATAGCTTTTGGCAATGATACAGACAGTGACCGCCATGGCATAGTCACAAAGTCTTCCGGCTTGTTAAACCCAAATCACTACCTTGCTGTTGTTATTCAGTATTTGTTTTCACACCGTAAAGAATGGTCTGATTCTGCAAAGATTGGTAAAACGCTAGTTAGCAGCAGTATGATAGATAAGGTGGCTGAAGAGTTATCCAAGAACCTTTGTGAAGTTCCTGTTGGTTTTAAATGGTTTGTTGATGGTTTGTTTTCAGGCGAGTTTGGCTTTGGCGGCGAAGAGAGCGCTGGAGCATCCTTTTTAAGGAAAAATGGCTCAGTTTGGAGTACAGATAAAGATGGTATCATCCTTTGTTTACTTGCTGCAGAAATAATCGCGGTTACTGGCAAAGACCCTGGCGAACTTTACAAAGAACTTGAAGCTAAGTTTGGCTCACCTGTTTATAGACGTATGGATGCACCGGCAAATACCGATCAGAAAGCTAAATTGAAAAAGCTTGCACCATCGGACATTACCGCATCAGAATTAGCTGGAGATGTTATAACTGCGAAGTTGTCACATGCTCCGGGAAATGATGCGGCAATTGGTGGCGTGAAAGTTTGTTCTGAAAATGGTTGGTTTGCAGCTAGACCTTCCGGCACAGAAGACATTTATAAAATCTATGCAGAGTCTTTTGTGGGTGAAGAACATTTAAATAAAATCTTGGCTGAAGCCCAAGAAATAGTGGATAAAGCCATAGCATAATTATGATTAAGTTACTAGAACAGTCAGCGTACGAACGCAGTGAAATAAAAGCCAAGCTCAACTCTACTTTTGTCGAATTGGGTGGCTTGGAAAAACTACTGAAAGGTCATAAGAAAGTTTTGTTAAAACCAAACTTTGTTATGCCTGAAGAACCAGACGGCTGTTCTACGACTCACCCCGATTTTTACATGTCTTTAGCCGAGGTCCTTTTGGAAGCTGGTTATGAAGTAGGAATAGGAGAGTCACCTGCATTTGGAACTTGTAAGAAGAGTTTAAAGTTTCATAAAGTTTACGATGAGTGTCTAGAAAGAGGCATAAAGGTCGTTGAGTTTAATAAGAATCAAAGCTATGAAGGCGTTGAGGGAGATAAAAGTTACTCATCTTTAACTATCGCTAAAGAGCTCAATGATTGGCCAGCAGTTATAAATGTTCCAAAGCTTAAGGTTCATCAGCAGTTTATGTTTACAGCTGCAGCAAAGAACCTTTATGGTTGTGTAACTGGAAGTCGTAAATTTTATAGACACAACCTTTGTGCAAATGACCCAATTCGTTTTGGTAAGATGATCATTAAAAATGCCTATAAAGTAGACTGCGTGCTACATATCAGCGATGGAATAAACGCTATGCATGTTAAAGGTCCAAGAGGTGGAGATCCGTATCCTTTAGGTAAAATCATTGTTGCAGACAATTTCTTTGCTCATGATTGGTTATTTTGCCATTTAATCGGCCTCGATCCTTTGACAACTCCATTGTTCAAGGCAGTTTCTTCTAGTGATTTAGGTGTAGCGAAAGAAGAGTGCGAATCAATTTTGAATGATGACTCTTTTAAAGTGGCTGAAAACTTCAAGCAGTCTTACTACACCGATATAAGTTTTAGCCCTTGGCACTTAGTAAGGTCAGGTTGGCGTTCTTTGAAATTTAAGCTAAAAAGAGCATAGAATGAAAGTCCTATTTCTAATTTTTTGTTTTGTAACAACTTCTATATTTGCCCATCATGGCCCTGAGCATCAGGTTAAAATCCTTTCTGAAAAAATTGCCGAGAAACCGCAAAGTTCTCTTTTGTTGGCGAGAGCAGGTTTGTACATGGAGCAAGGCAAAAAAGCCTTGGCTTTAAAAGATGCCAAGAAAGCTCTTGAACTAAACCCTGCTTCAAAATCAGGTCAAAAGATTTTAGCGCAATTACAGGCTAAGTAGTTTTAGTTAGGGACGCCTTTTGTCCCTTGTCTAGGCCTACCATTTTATAAAAGAATGGAGGCTTACATGATCAAGAAATATTCTATACCCATCCACAAAAATCAGCAGAATGAAAGAGCTTACGCACAGAAGTGGTTCTCTGATTGTTTAGTACGTTGCCATAGTGATATAAGTGTTGATGATTATGAGTTGATTATTGAATCAACAGGCGAAGGTTTTAAGCGAGCGACTTTCACTTTAAAAGAATAAGTTTACTGCATAAGCCTTTGAAGCTTTTTAAACATACCTTTGTTGTGACTGGTGCCACTATCAACTTCGGTTTTTGCCTCTTCATAGATCTTCTGAGCATCTATATCTCGACCTTTAAATTTATAAATAAGTCCTAGAAATATCTTATGATTGATTTGTAGAGTGCTTATCTCTTTCCGCTTCATGATTATTTTTTCGGCGTGATCATAGTCTAATATTTTTTTATTAGGTGAAGACAGCATCCTCCAGGTAGTGAGGTCATCCCATTCAAGAAGCCTGTTAGCTTTCTCTAGAGAATCGACAGCGTTATTAAAAAGAGTATGGTTTTTAATAATGCCTCCAACGCTTATGTAGAAGCCAACGAGATCAATAATGATTGGGCTTTCAAAAGCTAGGACTTCCGGATCATAGTTATTTTTAAGATTAACATTTTCGGATTCAAAGATTTTTTCTATAACTTGCTGAGCTGCTATAGCTTTAAAGGTGTAGGGCTCGTCGATTATCACTTGTAAAGCTTCATTCAGTGCTTGCCCATATTTATTTGTGCCGATGTTAGATAAGCACCTCTCTTTAAAAGCTTCGGCGTCGTCTTTGTCTGTTGCCAATTGAGTATTTTCAAATAACCAAGTTAAGACTTCTTTAAAAACGTTAGGAGGGGAAGGCGAGCGGTTTGGAGCTTGCCAGTCCTTAAGTTTTACGTTGTACTTATCCATGTGTCTAAAGTCTCGATCAAGGTATGACTTACCATTATCTTTTTCTCCTGAAACTCGAGCAACAAGAAAACCTTCGCGGAACCATTGCCACCTTTCGTCATGTCTATTTGCCAGCCAACCACCCATTGATATAGTCCCAGAAATATGGTGAGAAAACTGTCTGGCGAAATCATAACAGAAGAAACCACCACCACTGTGGCCACTTGAGATTTGTCGACTAGGTTCAAAATGAACTCTTGAGTGGATGTCTTTCATCATTGCGTACCAACTGTCATGGATACGAGTGTAGTCAATTCGGCCATGAGTTTGGTAGTTTGTTACAAGGATCAAACCCATTTCTTTCGCGAGGCTTTTGTATTTCTGAATATAGCTTTTCCGTCCAGGATGAAAGAAATATATTATTGGTAATAGTATTCTGCCAGAATGGTCATACTGAGGAGGAAGGTATATCTCGTACTTAAACTTTGGATTCTCTAAGCAAGTGACGTCTGTTTGTTGGTCTTTTTGAACAGGGAAGTTTAAAAATCGCTCTAGTTCTTTTGCTTTTTGTTTTTTCTTTACATTGGCTATTTCGTTTTCATACTTTTTAAATGCCTCAGCAAAGCGTGGGTCAAGTTCTTTATTTTTACTCAAGAGTTCTTTAGCCTTTTCAGCATTTAGAGTGAGTTCACTAAGTTCATTTTTTCTCAAGGCATTATCCGCTTGCATGAGAAGTTGATGGATCTGTGTTGTTTGATTGATTTCCTGCATGACAGAGTAAGGCCGTTCAAGTGGCTTTATATCGACGCCTTTACTTTTAGCCCGTGCAAGTAGATTTCGAGCTGCGGTAAAGTCATGATCTAAAAGAAGGATTCTGGCCGTATCTAGTTGGTACGTCGACGGACGAGTGTGTTTGAGAATCGTGTAGATAGA
The DNA here is from genome assembly GCA_021232515.1 of Lentisphaeraceae bacterium. Lineage (GTDB taxonomy): Bacteria > Verrucomicrobiota > Lentisphaeria > Lentisphaerales > Lentisphaeraceae > JAKVBD01. The sequence continues at coordinate 15,967 of JAJPOQ010000122.1, read as the reverse complement.
AATAGGAGGAAGTTCTCTAACTTTGGCATGAGTAACTTTGAAACCCACAGGGAGCTTAATTTTATAGTAAATGTTGGTTGCATCTAAAGAGGTGATCTTAACAGTCTTCTTGTCGATGACAAAACTTTTATCTTTTAACTCGGCAGCTTTGGCAAGTATGTATTTGTTAAAGCTTTGTTCGGAACTTTCAATGACTGACTGTAGAACTTGAACGTCGTCAGCGTATTTATCTTTGTACTCAAAGTTATTCCACAGATTAAAGACCTTTAATGCTTCGGAGTAATTCCTCGCTTTTGCCTTCGTGGTAACATCATTTACAAAAAAGCAGTAGCTGTTTAGATCGTCTGGTATATCTGCGGAGAAAACTTTCCCAGAGAAGAAAACTAGACTTATGATGAAAATAACTTTATTTAAAAACATTTTGCCCTTATGAAATAATTTTTTGATCTAAGAAAATGGCCAAGGATTTTTAATTAACCTTGAATTGTAATAGTGCTTTTTACCCGTGACCTCTTTAAGAATCCATGGCGGTAGTGGAGGAGATATGTCCTCACTTTCAAGTTCTATCTCAGCTGTGACTAAACCTTCGTTTTGTCCATCAAAAACATCAACTTCCCAGTTGAAACCTTCATGAGGGATGATGAAGCGAGTTTTTGAAATACGTTCATCTCCACAGAATTCATCCAGCATGGCATGAGCATCTTCAAGAGGAATGTTATACTCAAACTCAGTCCGACTTATGCCAATAGTTTTGCCTTTGATTGTTAACCATGCCGTCGAGTCACTAGTTCTAAGTCTGACGGTAGAACCGCCTTGAGCGATGTACCCCTGTTGAAGCTTTGTGCCTGTATAATCAAGCCAAGGTTCGCCTTTAACTAGAAACTTTCGTTCTATCTCTTTTGCCATGGAAATTCTCGTTGTTTTTTTGCTATTTTACAGTCTCTAGAAGGAGCATCCAGTTCAAGTGGAGAAATAGATAAATAAACTTTAAAAAAATAGTCGTAGATCAAAATCTACAAAGCAGGTACTATTTCACCTTATCTAGTTGAATTTAGTGTAATTTACGGGAATTTAGGGGCATAGAAAATAATTGATTTATAAAGGTTTTTATTATGGCTGGTTTATCATGCGGAATTGTTGGCTTACCAAACGTCGGCAAATCAACGCTTTTTAACGCGATTACGAAGGCGGGTGCAGAAGCCGCTAACTATCCGTTTTGTACTATCGATCCAAATGTCGGTGTAGTAACTGTTCCAGATGCGCGAGTAGAGCGTTTGGTTGAACTAGTTCAACCTAAGAACACTCAGTATGCAACAATCGAGTTTGTTGACATCGCTGGTTTAGTTCGTGGCGCATCTAAAGGTGAAGGTCGTGGTAATCAATTTTTAGATAACATCCATCACGTTGACGCTATAGTTCACGTTGTTCGTTGTTTCCAAAACGATAACGTTGTTCACGTTGACGGTAAAGTCGACCCTGTTTCAGACATCGATACCATCAACCTTGAATTGATTTTGGCTGACCTTGATCGCTGTGAAAAAATAATTGAACGTTTAGCGAAAAAAGCTAAGGGTAATGACGCAAATGCAAAGAAGTCTGTTGAAGTCATCAAAAAGATGGCAGCTCACTTAGAGACAAATCTTAGTCTACGTGTGCTTGAACTTACAGATGAAGAAAGAGACACAGTTGCAGAGTATAAGTTTTTAACAGATAAGCCGATTATCTATGTTGCGAATGTTGGTGAGGACGACTTACCAGACATGGACAACGATATGGTTCAAAAAGTACGTGACTTTGCAAAAACTGAAAGTGCCGAAGTTGTTCCTGTATGTGCGGCAATTGAAGAAGAAATAGCTCAGCTAGATGGCGATGAAGCGTCAGAGTTTCTAGAGTCTCTTGGTTTAAACGAGTCTGGTTTAGATCGTCTGATCAAAAGAAGCTATGAGACACTTGGTCTTATCACCTACTTAACAGCTGGTGAAGTCGAAGTTCGCGCTTGGACTATACGTGAAGGTTGGACAGCACCACAAGCAGCGAGTGTTATTCACTCAGACTTTGAAAAGCTTTTCATTCGTGCAGAAGTTAAAAACTTTGCAGACTTCGACAGACTAGGATCAGAGAAAGCAGTGAAAGAAGCTGGTTTGATGAGAGTTGAAGGTAAAGAATATATCGTTAAAGATGGCGATATCATGTTGTTCCTAAACGGAAAATAAATGCATGGCAGCTCGTCAAGAAAAAGTAGAAAGTTACCGTCAAAAGATTACTGACTTAAGCTCGAAGAAGGATTCTCTTTCGTCGGGAGAAGGGCAGTTTACAACTTGGCGCCTTTTAACTTTTGCAGTAACGGCTTTAACTTTGGCCTTTGCTCTACTTGATGGGCGTATTCCTGTTTGGAGTTTTATTTTTCCAGGGGCTTTATTTGGTTTTGTTGTTGCCATTCATGAAAGAAAGCTAAGTGCTGTAAAAACAGCTCAAAAGCAAATTGACTTTTATGAAGCCGGCATTCGTCGTATTGAAGGTGACTGGCAAGAAGACGGTTCACTTGGAGAAGAGTTCATTGACAAAGATCATTTGTTCTCAGGTGACTTAAATTTATTTGGGCGAGCATCACTTTTTCAAAAAATAAGCCGTTGTATAACCACTTTTGGTCAACAGCGTTTGGCAAAGTGGTTACTAAATCCAGAGTTGCCAGAAAAATTGGCAGTTCGTCAAGAAGCCGTAGCAGAACTTTCGCAGGATCAGCAACTTTTTGATTCGTATGCAGAGCTGGATTCTGAAGAAGTTGAAAGTCTCGATATAGAAACTTTGAAATCTTGGTCGAGCCAAGGTGCAAATGTTAACAATCCCTTTGTTTACTTTCTTTCCTTGTTTTTAGGAATGTGCTCAGTTGCGACTTTAGTTTCTTGGTTGTTTCTAGGTAAGTCTGCATTGCCATTTTTCATATGTTTAATCTTAGATTTACTTCTTGGCCAAATTTATGGTGGTCGTATAGCGAAAATAACTGAGGGGATAGCGTCTAAAGAAAAGAATCTTCTTAAACTTGCTACAGTGTTAAGAGTTTTAGAGTCTAGAGACTACAAGAGCGAGCTCATGATCAAGGTGATCAATGATATTCGCACAGAAAATATCAAAGCTTCTGATCGAATCGAACAGATAGCTCACTTAATTTACAGTTTTGAAAATACTCGTTCGAACTTAGCTATTCAGCCATTTAACCTTCTCCTTCATATAAACCTTAGAAATGCCATGAAGATCGACAAGTGGAGAAAAGTCGCGGGTGAAAGTATTCCGCAGTGGGTAGAAGCTGCCGCAGACTTTGAAGCGCTGTTATCTTTAGCAGTATTTAGAAATGAAAACCCGGACTATAACTTTCCAGAGTTTGTCAAAGAAGGTCCTTACTTTGTGACAGAAGATATGGGGCATCCTCTTTTAAAACCAAAGGACTGTGTTCGAAATACGGTTAAGATGGGGCAACCGGTAAAACTGCTTTTGATTAGTGGCTCTAACATGGCGGGGAAATCAACGTTTTTACGGACCATTGGTGTAAATATTGTTCTTGCTCAAGCGGGAGCTCCTGTAAATGCAAAATCTATGAGTTTATCTCCACTCTCACTTGGCTGTTCAATTCAAATTGAAGATTCACTTTCGGAAGGAATCTCTCACTTTTATGCTGAAATCTTGCGTTTGAAGAAGTTGGTTGATCTTTCGAATTCTTCTCAAAATGTAATGTTCTTTTTTGATGAGATACTACACGGGACAAACTCGAGTGATAGATGTAACGGTGCATCTGCAGTTATAAAAAGTTTAGTTGAAAATGGAGCTTCCGGCTTTGTGACAACACATGATTTATCATTGACATCTATAGCAGATGATCTCAATGAACAAGCACAAAATGTTCATTTTGAAGATCAATTTGAAGATGGTAAGATGGTTTTCGATTATAAGATGAAGGATGGCGTTGTTACTCACGGTAATGCACTTCAGCTTATGCGTTCACTGGGTCTTGAAGTTTAAGGCGGCAGATGTCAGAAAACGGTAAGTCTTTTTTTAATTCACCAGAGTGGGAAGCTTTTAAAAAGCCCTTTATCCAGCTTTTATCTTTCTTTAAAAAGTCCGATCAAGATTCTACAGATCTTTCCACTAAAGCTGAGAGTTCAAAACTCAAACCTGCAGTGACTCCAGTTAAGTCAAAGATGAGAGAGAGTAGAGCTGCACAACCGACTCAAAATAGTACGTCAGAAAGTCTTCAAGAGAATGTTATAGAAGAAGTTAAACCTTCTCCAGAAGAACTTAAAAAGATTGCCGAAGAAGAGCGCTTGCGAAAGGAAGAAGAAGAAAAACAGCGAGATAACTTTTTGTTGAGTAAGTTTGAGCAACGTAAGCTTGAACGTGAAAAGCGTCGTCAGGAGCTCGAAGAGTTAGAAGCAACGATAATCGAAGAAGAGCGAGTTCCTATTGCCGAGAAACAAGACTTTCCTCAATACTCTCTGGAAGACTTCATGGGTGCAGAAGACGATGAAAAGGAAGAGACTCCAGTTCGTGAGTTTAATCTACCTCAAGGCGGCTTTCAGTTACCTAAGTTAGATTCTCTCTTTGAAGTTCCGGAAAAGCGTCCGACAGATATAGAAGAACTCAAACGAAAAACAGACCTTATTCAGGATACTTTAGATAGTTTTAGGATAGATGCGACGGTAGCAGGGACTGTTCAAGGTCCAAGAATTACTCGATTTGAGATTCGCCCAGCACAAGGTGTAAATGTGGATACGATCGTCAATATAAATAAAAATATGGCGATGGAACTCGAAGCGGAAAGTTTACGGGTTTTAGCTCCTATACCGGGAAAACCTTTTGTTGGTATAGAAGTGCCTAATGATCATCCAGAAAAAGTCGCGATTCGCGAATTGTTGGAGAATGAAAATTGGCGTAGTGAAGAACATGCAATTCCTCTGGCTTTGGGCAAAAATACATCTGGAGAGATTCGTGTATTAGACCTTGCTAAAGCTCCCCATCTACTTATCGCCGGTGCGACTGGAGCCGGTAAGTCAGTTTGTATAAATACGATCGTTATGTCGATGATTTATCGTTTATCTCCAGAAGAATTGCAGCTTATTTTAGTAGACCCCAAAGTCGTTGAACTTACCGCTTATCAAGAGCTACCTCACTTAATAGCACCTGTCATAACAGATACTAAGAAAGTCCCGGTTATGCTAAAGTGGGTTGTCGCTGAAATGAAACGCCGTTACAAGATATTGGCCTCTGTTGGAGCTCGTAATATTGCGGCATTTAATTCGAGACCAGAGTCTCCTGCTAAAGAGTTCGATGAAGATGGTGAAGAGATACCTAAGAAGTTTCCATTTATGGTCGTTATTATTGACGAATTAGCAGATATAATGATGACTGCAGGAGCGGATGTAGAAACTGCTTTAGCTCAGATCGCTCAGCTTTCGAGAGCTGTTGGTATTCATACAATCATTGCGACTCAAAGACCGAGTGTAAATGTCATTACCGGTATTATTAAAGCAAATTACCCTACGAGAATAGCCTTTCAGGTTTCTTCTCATGTAGACTCGAGGACTATTATTGATGGCAAAGGTGCTGAGCAACTACTTGGTAGAGGTGATATGCTTTACTCGCCACCTGGAGCATCAATTATTGAGCGTTTGCAGGGAGCCATGGTTGAAGACCCAGAGATAGATGACTGTATCGCTTTTCTGGCGGAGCAGATGGATACGAGTTTTGAACCGGCTTTAGATAGAATACTTTCGGGTAATTATGACGATGATGGTCCTTCACTTCCAGGTTTAACGACTTCGGTTAATTCAGAAGATGAAGCTTTGATAAAAGAAGCGATGGAGATCATAGCTCGAGACAGAAAGGCCTCAACTTCTTATTTGCAACGTCGCTTACGTATAGGTTACAATCGTGCTGCCACGCTTATTGAAAAGCTTGAAGAAATGGGCGTTGTCGGACCACAGGTTGGATCCGCACCGAGAGAAATATTTATTGATTAGTTTTAGGTGCCTTTCTCTTATCGAGAATAGCCTGTTTGTCAACAGCAGCGATGGATATGTCATCACCAGCAGTATTTGAATTGACTTTATCATTCCCCGTAGACCAAATAGTGAACTCTTTGCCGTTAGTGATATAAAGGTAAGGTTCGCCCCAGACATCGATTATAGTCGTTGGATCAGCATTGGGTGCCGCATAGTTGGGGTTTGATAATTGAGTGTGGTAGACGTTAAAGTTAATGAACATTTCACGAGTTTCTTTATTATCTGGACTCACGGGAGTTTTCGAGAATTGTTCAGCAAAGTTTAATATATAGTTTTTCTGTTGTTTTGGATAAAAACCATAGTGCTGTTTGTAGAGTTCAATAGAGGCTTTGATAGCTTTTAAGTCATTTTTAACTTTGAAAGTTTCTCGATCACTTTCCATTCTTAGTGAGTTTTTTAAGATGACGAGAGTCGCTAAGCCAAGAGCAATAGCTAGGCCAACAGTTACAGGCCAGTTTCTTTTGTTTTCACTCATGTATTTTTAACTTCTTTAAAATTTTTACAGTTGCCGTTGATATATGTGGCAGGTTTTCGAGCCTGAAGAAACGATGCTCTCTCTCTGCCAATTTTGGTATTTCTTTATGTACAACGGCTGGTTCATGTTTTACGGCGTAATTGTAGATTCTGTATTTGGTAATACCAGTCTTTAACGGAGTCGAGTTGGGGATTTTTAACTGTGTGTGAGGGTACTGCTTAAAACTATCTTCAGGATTTATGGCTACGGTTGGAAGTTCCCATTGATCAGCCAGCCACTCTTTGTCATTTTTTTTGTAAAGTAGGATTTCATCTTGTTCATTGAAGCTGATAAAACGAATGAGGTTCAGGTCAATGAGCTTTTGAGCTTTCTTAGTGCGAACAGGTAGTTTTTCTTGAGTCGCATTTTTATAAGCTTTACAGTTTGGCTTTAATGGGCAAGTGAGACATAGAGGGTTTTTTACTCGGCAAATAACGCGGCCGAGATCCATCAACGCCTCATTTACTTTTCTTGGACCTAATTGAGTAAGTATTTTAGAGAATTCTTTATTGGTTAACAGTTTTCTCAATGAATCGTCCAAGCCTTTTTCATAGGGTGTGAAGTCTTCTAAGTAACGGCTGAGAACACGTTTTAAGTTTCCATCAACAGCGAGGGCTGGGAGATCGTGACCTATCGCTCGTATGGCACTGGCAGTGTATGGACCTATCCCAGTTATTTTTTGGAGTTCAGTTTCATCTTCAGGAAATGAATCAGTACTTTGCAGGTCTTTGCAAGCTTTTAGGAGATTGACAGCACGTCGGTAATAACCAAGACCTTGCCATGCTTCACGTAAATCTTCATCTGTTGAACTTGCCAGAGACTCTATAGTTGGGAATTTATCGAGAAAGCTCTGAAACTTAGGAAGGACAGTGCCAACAGTTGTTTGTTGAAGCATTATCTCTGAAACTAGAGTCGTATAAAGAGTGCGGTTGTGTCGCCATGGAAGTGAAGAATACTCGGAGTCTGACCAGCTGACTAACTCTTTGAAATCACTTTTCATGTGTAGTTGGATCAAAATAGATAAACTCTAGAGTGTAGCCGTTTGGGTCTGTGAAGTAAACACTACCACCGTCCCAGCGCTCGTAAGCTTTTTTGGTGATTTCTATGCCTTTGTCTTCCAAAAGTTTTTCGAAGGTGAAGACATCTTTCATACTAGGTGCCGCGAAACCAAAATGAGTGAAGGCTTTACCTTTTTTACTCGGTCGCATCTCTTTATCAAAAGCTTCTTTACCTCCAGGGTACTGAAGTAGAGCAAAAACAGATGAATCCCCAAGTGCGAAGAAGCAGTCATGTTCTCTTTTTTCACTAACTTTTAGGCCAAGGACTTCTGTATAGAAAGTTATCGACTCATCAAGATTAGCAACTGAGAGTCCAAAGTGGTTTATTCCTGAAACTTGAAATGACATGATGGTAATTTACTAATTTAATTATTGTTATTATCTGCGACCGGCTATTCTACTAAGCTCGAGTATTTCTTCTTTATATTCTATTTTAGATAACCAATCTCCGGGCCAGCCTTCTGTACCGTTGTACGCACCGGTTAAAGCTCCAGCTATAGATGCAAGTATGTCTGAAGGGCCATTACTAAAAGCACTTCTTTGAACGACAGACTCGGGATCATCAGGATTGAGTAAAAAACAGTAGAGTCCAACAGCAAATGCGTCTTCTGCATCCCAACCTTCACCAATGAGTTCACAAGGATCATAGTCTGTTTTGTCGTCATTGACTAAAGTAAGGACATGTTTAAACTTTGTGAGACACTTATTGAATCCAGCTTCAAGGTACTCAGCTGAACTACTGAAGCCAGGGAGTTCCCAAAGTGAGTTTCCTATGTTCGATGACCATAAAGTAGTTTGTTCCAAGCAAGTGTTTTTCAATCTTTCGTATAGTTCTTTCAAGGGGCAGTCATTTAGCAATAGTGCGATAACTTCGTTCAGTAAGCAGCAGCTGACGATGCTCTCTCCAGAAGCGTGAGTAAGAACAGTTGCTTCTTGAGTAATTCGCCATCTTTTTTCAGTTTGTTCTTTTGAAAGAGAGTGAAACCAAAAGGCAATTGGCAGGTTTCTAATTAAGGCAGAACTAGAGTTGATTGAAGTGTTTGTGGCAGATGACCAGTGAATGCCTTTATTTAGTCTTTCAATAGCACGTAAGTTTTGTTGACTTGTAGGGCGATTGTTTTTTGGATCTAAAAACCAAAGACATAAAAACTTTGAAAGTTCTTCTATGGGTTTCATGCTTATACTGGCTGTTTTCATGGATAGCGCAGTATAGAGAGCTAGTTGGGTATCGTCGCCAACGTGATAGATGTCCTCAGACTCATCAAAGTTGAGTGCATGGTAGTACTTGCCATAGTGGTCTTGTATTTCATTGACTGTAATACAGTTGACTTTAGAGCCAAGTGCATCGCCAAAGGCAAGGCCATAAAATGAAGCTAGTATTTTATTCGCAGTTTGTTCCATAGAGACAATTAATGCCCCGAAAATGTCCGATTACAACTGAATCAGTCTCAAATAAGGGGCAATCTGCTAAGAACTGTTATTACTTATTGCGAAACTTGAGGGCTGCGTAACGACTTTCGACAGCTTCTTGTCTGCTTAAGAAGTATTTTCCGTCACCTGTGTATAGAGTCAATTGAAAGTCTTTAAAAGTCATAGAGTTTTTAAAACGACCATATGATTTAGCAGAGATATTTGGTTTATTTGAACCGAGTTTAAATGCCTTAATACCGTTTTTTACAGTTCCGTTAAATACACCAATTATACGTGCAATACCGCTTGTTGAAACTTTGGCAAGTTGAAGATGAAGGCTGTAGTCGCCATTCCCTAAGCTTTTCAATGTATAAAAGGTATAGTCAATTCTTCTTTCTGTAGTAGCTGCTTCAGCATCTTTTCTAAGCTCAGCATCAGTTTTTTTGCGATTTGGATCGTAGTTGTCACTAGCAGATCCACCTGAAAATGTGTTTCTCTTTTTATACTTCAAAAAACTAGTATAAAGTTTTGCCAGTTTTTTGTCATAGCCGAGCTCTTCTTGAGTTTCAGGTGTCAGAGATGTAAAGCTAACGACGTCGAGTCCACCATCTTTCGAGTAAAGGTGTAGTTTAAGCGGACTCCACTCTATAACTTCGACATCTGCAAATGACTTTTTGCCATCTTTAGTTTTGATTGATTCAACGACGGTTTTTTCAAAGGCTAGCTTTTTGTCTTTGATTTGTCGGTTTAGATCAGTAACAGCTTTGTCAATTTTATCTTGTTTTGCTTTTGCTTTGGCGCGTTCTTCTTTTCTTTCTTGTTCTGCTTTCGCGTCTTTATTGAATTGATCGCAGCCAGTAATAAAAAATAGTAGTAGAGCACACAGAAATAGTTTGTGCATTTGTCCCTTCCCTTAATATGTTTGTTTCTATCCTCTTAAAGATTAGTCAATAAAATTCTGCTTTGAGAAAATGACAATCAAAAACCTCTTAAATACAGTATTTTTTTATTCTTCAGGTTACTGTCAAGTTAGTCATTTTATTTAGATAAGAGGTTTTATGAGAATTTTTTGTATAGGTCGAAACTATGCTGCGCACGCCGCAGAGCTTAAAAATGAGCTTCCTACGGAGCCGGTAGTGTTTATCAAACCTGAATCTTGCTTGGTTGATGTTGGTGACGATATTCATTTTCCTAGTCATGGTGAAGTTCTGCATCATGAAGCAGAGATTGTCATTGAAATAGGTAAGGCGGCAAAGAATTTATCATTAAGTGATGCGACAAGTGTTATTTCTAAAATCGGTTTAGGTATAGACTTGACTCTTAGAGATGTTCAAGAGCATTTGAAGTCAAAAAAGTTACCTTGGGAAAAAGCTAAAGCCTTTGATTATTCATCGCCATTGGGCGTTATGTTAGAGTTTGATGGGCAAGACCTTAAAGACCTGCATATTTCCTGTAGAGTAAACGGCGAACTTCGTCAAAATGGCAATACTGCCGAAATGATTTTTTCAGTTGAGGAGATCATCTCTCATTTAAGTAATATCTGGGCGTTGCAGAAAGGGGACCTAATATATACTGGCACACCAAGTGGGGTGGGTCCTTTAGTGAGAGGTGATAAGATAGAAGTGATAAGTGAACAGTTAGGCCAATCTTCATGGACTATCTGCTGAATTTGTGCTGAAAAGAGCGGGATTTAAGAAGATATTCATTCTTCAGCATGTATAATGTTGAGCAATAATCATAAATTTTAGTTTTGGGGAGTTTGGCCCTTGCCAATCGATATAAGCAAAGAAGAAGTTTACAAACATATTCAAGGTGGTGTTGACGCTGCTTTGAAAGAGTTTCGAAGAGAGTATCTTCCTTCGCGAATTTTGACTGATATGATTGATACTTGGTCAACTCCAGATGTAGAACTATTTCTTGCTTCGTACCCAGAAACTCCAAGCATTCTTCTAGAAAGAATTGCTTACACTAGTAAATCTCCAGAAGTGCTTTGTGCTATAGCCTCGCATCCGAGGACTTCTGCTAAGATTATGCAAGACTTGGCATCTCACGATGAGTGTGAGGTTCGTCAAATGTTGGCAGTAAATAAGCAGATCTCACCGCAGACAGCAGCACTTTTGTCAGAGGATGACTCGGTTGTTGTAAAGATGCTTTTATCAGCAAACCCGTCCTTGCCATCTAGAGTTAAAAGTCACCTTTTAACAGATCCGGCATCGATTGTAAGATCTATTTTTGTTGATAGTAAAACTATTGATGACGAATCATTGAACAAGTTGTTGATGGATCCAGATTATCTGGTTAAGGCCAAAGCAGCAGTGAAGTCGAAAGTCGCAGATGAAGTTTTACTGAAATGGGCGGATAGCGACGAGTTTTTAATTCAATTATTTTTACTAGCGAGAAAAACTCTTCCACCAAAAGTTTTAGAGTCATTAAGCTTTAGTTCTCACCCTGAAATTCAGATTCTAGCGGTGAAAAACAAGACACTTGCAGAAGATGAACAATTGGGTTGGGCCAATAGTGATGACACTCAGTTGCGCCGTGAAATAGCTTCGAAAGCTGAGTTAACACCCAAAGTTCAAAATATCTTACTTTCAGATAGTGATTTAGAAGTAAGGCGAAACCTTGCCGCAAACCCTGTTGTAACTGAAGATATAAAAGAAGAGCTAGCAAAGAATTCACAAGGCATAAGCGATGTTTTGGTGGATGATGAAACATTTAGCGGCCAGGCACTTACAGAACTATGTCGAGCCTGTGACTTAGATACAGGTTTTAATTTAGCTCTAAGTAGAGAATTGAATGATGAGCAGGTAGCCCTTTTAGCAAATAGAGGCGATATAGAACTTATTTATATACTTGCTAGAAGAGGGATGAAAACCACAGAGTTGATTCGAGAGCGAGTTGTCGATTTGGTGAATTCACGTATGCCAACACTCATTGCTTTTTGTATACGCAGTAAGTGTTTGAAGGTTGGTGAGTTGACTAAGTTTATCGTTCATCCTTGTACATCAGTTAAGTTAGCCTTGATGGACAATCCAAATATTACTCGAAGTCAGTTGTTGGAGTTGTCTGAATCTGACGAAAAAGAAGTATCAGCTAAGGCACTCGAGTATTTAGCGAAATTTCCAAAAGAAGAAGTCAAAAAGACTACAAAAAGTGTAGCTGAAGAACCTGAAAAGGACGTTCCAGTTACAAAGAAGATTTTAAAGAAAATAATAAAGAAAGTTAAAGGAGATGATTGATGGCTAAGGCAAAGCAGCCGTTGTCATTTATTGACATCGTAACAAGAGCAGATGCCGACGTTATACGTCAGGCACTAGAAGCTAGAGTTAAAATTGATGACCTGTTGGTTATTCGTGAAGAGGCATACAAGAAAATCTATGAAATAGAAACAGAGATAGATGAACTCTGTGGTGATGAAGGAGTCTTTGAGTTTGATGACGCTCCTTATCCTGTTGCAGGTATGGCCAAAAAAGCATCAAAACCTAAGCCAAAGCCTAAACCTAAGCCTGTGATTAATAAAGAGCCCGAGGCGACGGAAGATATAAAAGAAGAACCTTCAGAAGATAATAGCGAAAAGTAGTCGATTTCTTTTAGATGAATTTAAATGATGAAAGGCGGATCCACCGCTTGTTACTTCAGCGTGAACGTGAGTTTACTGCAGTATGGCGAGCCGAGTGTGAGATCAATAAAACTCTTGGAGCGGAATACCCGTTTCTGGAACCTCCTGCCTTGCCGTCATTAGAAAAAAGGCCGAAGAAGAAGTCATCTTCTAGAAAAGTAAAAATAGCCAAATTGAATTCATTGATTCGACCATTGAAAAATTTCGAAAACGCCTACAAGCTGACATATACTTGTCAAGGCGAAAAATACACCGGTTTCCAAAACGACACTGCTCTCATCCGTCAGTTAGTGCCACTAAATACAGATAGCTTTGCCATAGAGTCTGTAGAGGTGGTAGTACTGAAAAGCTTAGAGGACTATGAAGTTATTGAGAACCTGTGGAACAAAGAAATACCTTTTAGCCTGTGATGAAAAAAGTTTTAGTCACAGGTTTTATGTCTTTCCCCGGAGTTCCAGAAAACCCTTCACAGCTTTTAGTTGAAGAGTTAGCTAAGTTTGAGCCTGAAGAGTACAAACTTACTTGCCAGATCCTACCTGTTGAGTATGATTTCTGTGCGAAGTATGTAGCTCAGCTTTCAAGCGATTATGACCTTGTTATCCATGTTGGTGTAGATGTGAAAGCAAAGAGGAATAAGCTTGAAATGCGAGGGCAAAATAAATGTGGTACTGGGAAAGACTCTTCAGGTAAAGTTGGGCCAGAAACTATTTCAGAAAAGGGTTCGGATTTTTACTCCAGTATTCCTTTTGATCGTGTCTCTGAAAACTTGAGTTTTGAGCATGATTTGTCGGAAGATGCCGGCAACTACCTCTGTAATTTTACTTTATTTAATTCATTGCAGAAGTTTGAGCATAAAAATGTACTGTTTTACCATATCACAGACATCTCGCTTAATCCTATCAACCAACAATTGGTCTGGCTTGAAGAGCTTATAGGTCAATTACTTAAACGATAATTCTTTTTACAGCAGGAATGCTTCTTGCGATTCTTTTAAAATCTTATAGCACACAGGCGTACGCTCAACGATAATTCGTGTCGTTAATCTTGATATAGTGTCGTTTTATTCAGCTATTTTAATTTTAAGTTGATTTTAAAGAGGGTCTAAATGGATAGGGCAAACCATTCAAAGTCGAGAGTTAGTCAGTATCTCTTTGTCGGCATTGGTTTAACACTTCTTTATATTGCTTTTAGAGGGAATGAGTGGAAGGGGAGCGGAAGCCTCCATTCTGCAATGGAAGTCTTTGCCACTCTTTTAGCTTTGATTGTAGGAGTGCTCAGTCTTAAGAAATACTATGATTCTCGTGAAAGTAAGTATTTGGTTATAGGTGCGGGTTTTTTAGGAACTTCTGTATTAGACGGCTACCATGCTCTAGTAACTTCATCTGCTATAAACGTATACCTTCCGTCTTCATGGGATTCATTAATTGGTTGGAGTTGGATTGCATCTCGACTATTTTTAGGGGTTTTGTTGTTCTTTAGCTATATTGTTTACCGTAGAGAACAAAACCTAGGTGTCGCTGGAAGGATTTTCCCCAAAGTACTCTACTTATTTATTGGATTGATGACGGCAATAAGTTTTGTTTTCTTTGTTATAGTGCCCTTGCCTAGAGCTTACTATCCAGAATATATATTCCACCGGCCGGAAGAGTTTTTACCCGCTTTTTTCTTTTTCTTAGCCTTGGTTGGTTATCTGAAAAAAGGAGAGTGGAAGTTCGACAGCTTTGAACACTGGTTAGTGTTATCTTTAGTTATAAATGTAGTGTCTCAAGTCGTATTTATGTCGTTTTCTGGTGCTGTCTTTGATTTTGAATTTGATGTAGCTCATAGTCTTAAAAAAGTATCGTATATCTGTGTTTTGATTGGTCTGGTACTTATTCTTAAAAGATCATTGAATGAAGAGCCGAAAGAATTTGTGGTTGATGAGAATTTACGCCTCTCTGCTTTTGGTGCTAAATTAAGTATTCTTGTTACTTCGCTTATTATTTTCTCCATGTTTATCGTCTCAATTGTATTCTTTCAGGATAAAGTTGAAGCTCAGAGGGTTCAAGAAAATGAGTTGCTACAAAAAGACTTAAAGATTATCTCTAAACTATTTAAGGATGACGTAGAGAGACTTAAGGATGAAGTCGTTCTGTTGAAAAATATGCCACCTGTATCAGGTATTGTAAGAGCATTGAATAATAATGGTTTTGATGAACAGGGCAATTCGACAATAGCCCAATGGAAAGGTCGCCTAAAGAATATATTCAAACAGTACTCGCTTTCGCGTCAGTCTGTGGAAAGTGTGGCATATTGGCGAGTAGATAGAGAAGCAGAGATTTTGGTAGAGGTATCTGAAGGTAAGTCAGCATTTAGACCTTTTGGTCATCTCGATGTCAAAGCTTTTAAAACTGAGATGGATGTAAAAGTTGCTTACTTTGATATTATCGATGAAGTTGTTCACTCTGTAGTTGCAGTGCCAGTTTTTGATGGCAAGGAGTTGTTTGGTATAGTTGCTTTAGAAAGCAAAAAAAATGATATTTTTGATGATATAAGAAATCATTTACCTAAACATCAAAAGCTTTATATTTTTGACAATGATCAAAAACTTGTTGTTGCAGGGGCTAATAAGCATAACGAGAAACTAAATTCCCTGACAAGTAGAATTCAGAAAAAGTATTTAGAGAATAAGAACCCTGTAGATAGTGTTAGTTACTTGTCACCAGCTAAGTCTAAAGCGTTTTCAGCTTCTAAACTTGAGCTTGGGAGGGACTACTCTTACAACTTCTTGTTATTTACTAATTACGAATTAATCCATCGGTCTACTCAAGGTAGTATCAGTAAAGTTTTGCTGACTGGTGGTATAGTTTTGGTGTTTTCTTTAGTAATTTTATGGTTCATTGCCTATACCTTGACGAGTCCTTTGATGTATATGTCTGAAACAGTGAAGGCTTACGCCGAAACAGGCCAGCTTCTCGATTTACCAGATAAATCAACTGACGAGATAGGTATACTTGCTAGAGCTTTTAAGGATAGTGTTGACCAAGTGAATCGAACTATACAAGACCTTGAAACACAAACCTATGCGTTAAATGAACATTCTTTAATTAGCATGACAGATACACTTGGAAAAATCATTTATGCAAATGATAAGTTTTGCGATGTAAGTCAATATTCGCTAGATGAGCTTTTAGGTAAAGATCACCGAGTTTTAAATTCAGGAACGCACTCGACTGCTTTTATGAAGACTCTTTGGGAGACGATAAAAGGAGGCGGCGTTTGGCAGGGCGAGCTTTGCAATAAGGCAAAAGATGGCAGCCTCTATTGGGTTGAT
>JAJPOQ010000085.1 GCA_021232515.1 Lentisphaeraceae bacterium | reverse complement strand
CGCATATTGTTAAAGAAATTTACTGATGAAAAGCAGTGGAAACTATTCTGGAATGAAAAGATGAAAATACAGAATAAGGTGATGATGGGAATTAGAAAGGTTGCTCCATCATCACAGAACTTGGAACATTAATAAAAAATTTATGTTTAGTGTGAATTTTTAGAATATCCGTCGTACCCTTATGGAAAGAGACACTTCTAAGAAGTACTCTTTCGACTTGGAGTTAGGATTCAACGTCTTTTGCTTTTATACAACTTTTTAGTAAGTTGTCCCCCCTTTCAGGACCACGGCTAAGTTTGAATAGTTTATTCAGGCAGGTTATAGTAGCCGATAGGATTTAGCCTGTAAGATTTCACTTATAGTATTAATTATTTTGAGGTATTTTTATGTTTACTTTAGGTTTCGGTATGCCAGGTCTTCCGGAAATGCTTGTCATTCTGGTAGTTGTATTAGTTCTTTTTGGAGCGAAAAAGATTCCAGAACTAGCTCGTTCATTAGGTAAAGCGACTCGTGAATTCAAAGAAGCTAAAAGCGCGTTCAATGACGCTGTTCATACAGATGAACCTGCTCCAGTAAATAAAGCAAATATTGCTCCTCCACTTGAGGAAGAAGAACTGGAAGTTGACGAGAAAAAACCAGAAGAGGCAAAAGCTACTTCTGAAGAAAAATCTGCTGATAAGTCTACTGACAAGTAAATCCCCTCAAACATTTCATAGACCTCAGGTTTATGCGATAAATATAAAGTTTTTCATTTCATGAGTGACCCTGATCAAACTCAAGAGGAAGAAGGACTCACTGAGATGGGGATCCTTGATCACCTAGAGGAACTGCGTTGGTGTATTGTACGCGTTGCAGTGATTCTTGGTGTGCTGTTTCCTCTCGGAGTTATTTTTTCAAATGACATAGTTGACTATATTGTCGGCCTTTCAAACGTACCGTCTTTCATTGCCATCGGACCTGCAGAAATATTTATGCAGAAGTTCCGCATTGGTTTTATGGTAGCGTTATACTTCAGTCTTCCTTACGCACTTCTCCAAGTCTGGCGCTTTGTGTCGCCCGGACTTTATGAGCAAGAAAAAGACATGGGAAAGTATGCAGCGACGGCATCGTATATACTGTTCTTATTGGGTTCATTGTTCGGCATCATGGTTATCATACCTATCTGTTTGAACTTCTTTAGTTCTTTGGAAAGTCAGTATGTTCGCTACACTCCTAACCTTACAGAGATGGTTTCTTTTGTTCTGCGTATTGCTGCAGCTACAGGTATAGCCAGTCAATTACCTGTCATCGTTGTTCTTCTCTTTGCTCTTGGTTTGGTTTCTATTGAGACTTTAGTTCGTATACGTCCATGGGTTATCGTGGTGACTTTTGCTGTTGCAGCTCTTTTGACACCTCCAGATGTGACTTCTCAGCTTCTTCTAGGGGGGCCAACTTGGTTGATTTACGAGCTCAGTATTATAGTCTGCCGGATACTAAATATAGGCAGCGATGAAGATAGCAAAAAGCACAGTGGCTTGATTAAAGCAGCAGCTTTCTTAGCATTATTTACTATTGTTTTTGGTGGCGCTTTTGGAGTTTGGTATACTTGGAATTGGTATAAAACAGATGCAGCGACCGCGTTGGTTGTTAACAGCCATGACATCGAAGAGTATAGAAAACTTTGGAAAACTGAAGCAGGCCCTGCAAAGCTAGCAAAATCTTTAGAAGAAGATCGTACTGAGGCTGAACAGAAAAATGCCTTAACAGTTCTTACTGAAAACTGGCAAGACGAAAAGTTGACAGATGGTATGAGACAAAGCGCATTGAACTTTGTTTTTAAACCAGAGTTACTACTTACGGCTTCCGATACAGGTTTGAAACTCGATTTTAAACTAGACCGGAAATATAACCTTCCTGTAAATGCAGAATTTTATTGGCAGCTCAAAATAAATGACCGCAGTATCATGTGGCCAAATGCTGACAATAACTACAAGTATACTTTTGCCAAAGAGAAGCCTCCCGAGACATTGATTCGTGAGAATGTTCTCTTAACTCTAAAAGCCGCTCAAGAGGTTTTGAAAGTCTCTGAAGACTATAGGTTAACTGCCGTATTAAAGGTTGTTAAGGCCGAAAATATTGACGGTTCAGTCGCGGCGTGGGCAGATGAAGTTTCCTCTAAAGAAGTACCTCATACAGTCGGGAATGCCAAGAAGGAATAAGCCTTAAACTAAGATCACTTTCCCAGAATCAGGGTGCGTGATCTTGGTAAATTTTCTGTCGAATAATTTCTCAAAAGTATCTTCTGAAATAAACTCATCAGCAGTTCCACTTTTGAATATATTTCCATCTTTTAATGCTAGTAGTTTGTCAGCATAAAGTAGAGCAACATTTAAGTCATGTGTTGCCCAAATCAATGTCTTACCTTGGTCTCTAATCTTTAAGAGAAGCTGGATAACTTGTTCTTGGTATTTTGGGTCGAGAGCAGAAGTTATTTCATCTAAAAGAATGATTTGTGTGTCCTGAACAAGTGCAGCTGCAATGAGAGTTCTTTGCCTTTCTCCACCACTTAAAGTACTAAGTGTTTGCTCTTGATGTTCTCTTAAACCTGTGATCTCTAGGATATGGTCAAACTTATCTGCTTCTATCTCAGATAGCCCCTGCCAAGGGTAGCGACTCAAGAGTATGAAGTCTTTAACAGTATAAGTGAGTTCACTGGAGATATGTTGAGGAACATATGCTACCTGACGAGCAATGGCTCTTGAGTCCAATTCACCAAGGTTTTCATTATTTAAAAGTATACTTCCAGAGTACTTTATAAGGCCACAGATAGTTTTGATAAGTGTGGTCTTACCGGCGCCATTTGGACCTAAGATACAGGTTAGGGATTTTTCATTAAATGAGCTTGAGAGTCCTTTAAGAATTGAAGCCGGTCCGACGGAGTAACTTAAGTCTTTGACTTCTAGTGTGCTCATTTGATGAGTATCTTTTGAAATTTCTTTAAAAGCTTTGGAAAGCGTGGTCCTGGGATCATGACTTCATCACCAGTGATAATATGAAAGTCGTCATTCTTAATGGCTTCAATCGTTGAGAACTTTTGCCATTCTTTCTTTTCAGCTAAAGCTTCTTCTTCACTGACAGGGTCTCGAATGAGAAGGATGACATCTGGATTTATTTTTATAAGTGCTTCGAGCGTTATCTGGGAAAATCTCTCACTTGCTTGATATGCATTTTTCGCTCCGCAAAGATTGAGGATTTTACTGTAGTAACCATCGTTACCAGCGACCCAAAGACGGACCTTAGATTTAGAAGAAAGGCGTGAAATAGTGATGAGTACGCGTTTGCCATTTGCTGTGTCTTTATCAACTAACAGTGAATTTAGTTTTTCATATAAAGCATTAGCTTGATCAGCCTTCCCACATTTCTTGCCAATAACCTGAATGGATTTAAAAACTCCTGGCAAATTGTGATGATCTAGCTCAATGACATTTAGACCATATTTCTTAAGTTTAGAGGTGTGATTGGCTTTCGACTTGAGAGTGAAGATAACACTTGGACGAAACTTGAGCATGGCTTCAAAGTTTGGATTTATTAACCCACCAATACTCTTGTTACTAAAGTCACTTTGCTTGTAAGGGTCTTTACAGAAATCTGTCACACCAACTATTTCATTTTGAAGGTCAAGTGCACACAAGATCTCTGTAATACTTGGAGCTAATGAAATAATTCTATTTTCCGATTTCTCGGCAAATAGAGAAGTCGAAAATAAAACTAGAATTAAAAGTATCTTTTTCACATTAGCTCCAAAGGTTAATTAAAACTTAAATTCTATACCACCATAAAATGAACGGCCATATGTATTATAGCCATCTACATACTCGTAGTCTTCATCAAAGATGTTATCTATTTTTGCGAAAAACTTAAGTTTTTCATTAAAGTCATAGTTTGCTGCAAGATTCGCAACTGTAAATGAACCAAGTGAGGTATTGTTGTTAGTATCGCTGAAGCGGTTACCAGAAACGTTTACTTCTACATCAAAGTTCAGTTTATTAGTTGCTTGCCAGTTAACTAGTAGTGTACCAGCATCTTTTGGAACTCGTGCTGCTCTAAAATCGCCATTGGCGTTTGAGTTTTCGGTGTGAGTTCTAGTGTAGATGATTTTACCATAAAGATCTTCATTGAAATCGTATTGAACAAAAGTTTCAGCACCATAACTGCGGGCATTACTTACTTGAGCATATTTAGAAGTAGAGAAGTCGTAGATGATTTTATCATCAGTTTCGATGTAGAAATATGTTGCTCCAAATGAAAATCCAGTTTCTTTTAACTCTTGTTCAAAGCCAATGTCAAATGATTGATTTGTTTCAGGAGAAAGATTTGGGTTGCCGGCGAATTGATTGAAGAGTTCAAAGGAGCTAGGAGCTCTATAAGCGGTACCAAATGAAGCATGAAGCTTAGTGCCAGTCTCGTCAAAGTATATTGCTGGGGCGATTTGGTAAGTCCATTCGTCACCGAACTCTGAATGGTCTGAATAACGAGCTCCAAATGTTAAGAAGTACATATCTTCAAAACTGAGTTGTTCTTGAACGTAGTATTCTTGGTAACGAACTTTATTGGTAACAGTGCTTGCACTCGGAGAGTCGCTATTTGCTTCCTCTTCACTTAGATCAGCGCCAAATGTAAGCGTATTCCAGTCAGAGAGGTATAGCGTATTTTGAAGCTCAATCATTTGCGTTTTGGAGTAAGAGTTATAGCCAGAAGTAGCAGAACGTCTAGTGTCCACGAAGTTATAAGCTATTTCAGTAGTTAACTTCCCATCTAGTAAATCGTAGAAGGTAAGACTTGGTCTGACAGTAGCGGTTTGAAGGTCATTCTCGTCATATGGTGTAAATGCGTCAATTTCATTATTGCTTGACGTATATAAACCGCTCAATTTAAATTCGATAGAGTCTGTGAAGTTGTAACCAAAGTCATAGTTAGCTGTAGTATTTCGATAATCATCACCATCGGATTCATAGTTACTTTGGTTTGAGTTGGTTCCACTTATAGAGTTTTGTTGCTCTTGTGAAAGTGACATAGAGTAAGTGAATTCACCTTCTTTTCCTCTGACACTTAGTGTACTTTTAGAGAATTCATCTTCTCCAAACTCTTGTCTAATAGAACCATTAATGCCGTTTTCTTTTCCTTTTCTAGTGATGATGTTGATGACACCACCAATTGCAGATGAACCATATAAAACACTTTGAGGACCACGAATAATTTCAATGCGCTCAACATTATCTAGGTTTAAATTGTTAAGAACGTTCGCGATTCCAACTTGGGTGCTTGAGGCATCTTGGATTCTGGTGCCATTGATCATCAATTTGGTATAGTGAGATTCATTCCCTCGTATAAATACAGATGCATTGCCGTGCGGTCCATTTTTAGCAATAGCTAGTCCTGGCACACGCTGAAGCATATTTAGAAGATCATTGTGATTACTTCTCTCAATTTCCTGACGAGTAATAACGGTAAAGGATTTACCAATCTCTCTTGCTTCAGTTTGAGTTTTAGTAGCAGTGACGAGGAAAAGCTCTTCGGCATTAGGCTTTTCTTCTTTGGTTTCTTGTTCTTTAACTTCAGGTTTTTCTTGAGCTTTTATGCTCAATACACAGCTAAAAAATAGTGCGATAAATAAACAATTTAGTTTAGTATATTTCATTTTTCTTTTCTATGGAGAAGAACATATAGTCACAGAGACCTTTGAACGAACTCACGTTTAAAGGCAGAACAATCTGTGCTGCATATTCATATTAAGGAACTTATTCTTTCTGATTACCTGTTACGCGAGGCAATAAGAAGTAGGTGCTCTGACTTATCCGCAAAAGCGGCTTACAGTGGCGCGTCCGTTCCCGATTTTAACGGGATTTCCCTGTTCTTTTTGAACCAGAATAGTTCCGGATACCCGGCAATAATAATGTGAATTAATTTCAATTCAATCTGCGTTAAGCATTTGGTTGATAATAAATATGGGGTAAGTTTGCCATCAATTGGGATCAAGTTTAAAGATATGAAAAAGAAAATAGTTATAGCTACTTTAGCGGTTTTATCGCTTCTGTTTCTATTGAGCATGCCTTTTGTTGGGGGCAGTTCTCTTGACTATGGTTCTATCTTGAATTGGCAAAAAGATACGCCAGATTTTCAAATATTTTATAATATCCGCCTGCCAAGAGTTCTTCTTGCTTTCATTGCTGGTGCAGCACTTTCAGTTTGTGGTATGTGTTTTCAGTCATTGTTCAGAAACGACTTGGCAACTCCCTTTACCTTGGGCATTGCGAGTGGAGCTTCTTTTGGTGTGGTTCTCTATATTTTTCTAGGAGGGCCAATTCTTTTAAATATGTACCTGTCGGGGACTTCTATTGCAGCATTCTCTGGAGCGTTGTTAGCGCTAACCATAGTTTTTTGTTTAGTGAAGTTTAAGAGAAATGCGCAGTTGGGAGACATACTTTTAGGAGGAGTTGCGATAAACTTCTTTTTTAGTAGTTTGATTCTCATCTTTCAGTTTCAATCGGAAAATTCAAAGCTCGGCGAAATGCTTTATTGGATGATCGGCGGCTTACAGATCATGGGTTTTGAACAAATTAATTTTGTAGTTTTGTTCGTAGTTTTTGGACTCATAATTGTTTTTAGAAACCTAAAAGAGATGGATTTATTAACCGTTGGCGAAGACATCGCTCAAAGTAGGGGAGTTCCTGTTGAGAAAGTTAGGAGGCAACTCTTTTTAGCGGTTTCACTGATTGTTGGTGCTGTGGTTTCAGTTTGTGGCCCAATTGGTTTTATTGGTTTAATGGGACCGCATATATGTCGCCGCTTTATTGGTCCAGGTCACAAGCATTTGTTTTGGGCGTCGTTGTTGTTTGGAGGTTTATTTTTATTGGTTTCAGATACAATCGCGCGATGTATTTTTTATCCGACTGAGTTGCCAGTGGGATTGATCACTTCTACTCTTGGTGGCCCATTTTTCTTTTGGTTGATTCTGAAAGGCAAAAAGTAACTACTGAAATGCTTTGAAAGGGAAAGTTCCATCTTCTTCAAGAGACTTCCATTTTTCAGGAATTGTCGGGCCAGATATTTGAAATGGAGGCATGCCGTTTTGTTTATGAAAAAACAAGTCTTCGTTATCTGAGAATTCACCGCTGAAATCAAGCTTAATTGTTGTGTGTTCATCATTAAATGAAAGAACGTACATGCTGACCCAAACGGGAACTTTTTCACCCTTTATAAGTTTTGGAATAACTTCTTCAGCTTTTAAAAGAGGTGTTTTTTCAGAAAACAAAAACCTTAGACTTTTGGGGAGCTCTTCATTCACGTGTTTGTGCGTGAAGTTGTGGCAAAAAACCGCTGCTATTTTAAATCTTTTCCTGAATTCTTCTTGAGTCATTTCTCTATTAATTCGACCTTAAGTTTTTTAAGTGCTTTAACAACATTTTCTTTAGTGTTGAACTGCCAGTTGTAGTCGATCCATTCTTCTATCTCGCCATTGAGATCTTTTGGGGCATATCGTTTGATAAAGCCTTCATTATTTCCAAAAAGCTGAATTTCGAAATCTTCTTCAAACCAGTCTAAAAGCTTTGTCGCATAAAGCTCGCCATCTTCTTTGCGTAAATGAAGAGGGTTGAGAAAAGCTCCTTTGGTTTGTTCGGTTAATTCTTTGCGTATACCTTGTCCTGTAAATGGAGCTGCTTTTAAGCCGGGACAAGAGACGGATGCACAATTGACTGCAAAGTGGATTCGGGCATCGTTCATGGGACGGATTATTTCATGTTCTATTTGGTCAAGGCTGTGTTTTTTACCGTTAATGAGGTGACGCTTATTTTTCCAACCTATGTCTTTCATGGATTCTTCGTCGAGCTTATTTGTGACATCTACAATCGTAAAGAAATTGTATGCGTTGATCCAAAAGGCAAGTTTGTCATACCTGTTAGTCGGTGCTGGACTTTGCTTCAAAACATCAATTTGGGCCTTGAGTAGTTTTTGATTTTCATCTTTAGAAGCAATGGTTTTGTAGTCAAAAGCATTGTGCTGAAATTGACCGTGAGGACCAGAAAAATTTAGTTCAACTATGCCAGCTTTCAGAATCTTTGAGTAGTTCTCCCAAAGATTGTCTGCTTGAACGGGCATAACAATGGATAGAGTTATAAGTAGAGCTAGAAACTTCATGAAAATCCTTATTTGAGGCCAGTTGTCCAGTGGTCTTTACCACTTTTGGGAACTTCTAGTCTCGATTTATTGTCAGGGTCACTTTTAGGAACTTGACCAAAGGCAAGAACATCCATCGGGCAGGACTCGACACAAGCAGAACAACTAACACACTCGACATCATTCATCGGTATGCCTTTGTTAGCGTAGTTCATAACGTCGATACCCATATGGCAAACCTTGGTACACACATTACAAGATATACACTTTTTCTTCTCAGCCAAGATTCGGTATTTAGAAAAGCGATTATAAATGTGCATAAGTGCAGCAAGAGGACAACCAAAACGACACCAAATGCGGCCTCCTAAAAAGAAATAAACTCCAAGTCCTAATACACCAGCAAAAAAGACGTCTATAGAAACTTCGTATAGTAGGCTGGTTAGCCAACTGCCTTGAATGTTAAATACTTTCATGACAGTGACGATGACGGCAAATAAAAGAATAAACTGTCCAATATTTTCTAGCTTTTTAGCTTTAGGTCCATGAGGCGTGAGGTGTCGGTACTCATCTCCTAAAGTCTCCGCCATACCGCCACAAGAACAGATCCAGCCACAGTAGGCGCCTTTTCCAAAGTACTTTATGAGTAGAAATAGAAAGATACCGCTTTGGATGAAAGGGAAAATAGTCCAAAATGTATTTGCACCAAATGTACCAATGTTTAGCGGCCAAAATAAAATCAAGCCATATGAGTACCACGCTTCTGGAAGGACGTTTTGAATGAACCAACTTTCTTCACCGAGAAATGAGACTAGAGGTTGGTAGAGGTGATTGGGAAGTAAAAAGAGAAAAAATACTTGGATGAACACTAAGCAACTTACTTGGTACTTTATGTACTTTGTTTTTTTAGTTTGAACTCTTCTGTAACCAAAAAGCGCCATAGTTGTGCAGTAAAGTAGCGAGTAGTAGTAACCCATACTGTCAGTTGAGCCACTTTTCGCGACCCCGATAAAGTAGATAATTAAGAATGAGACTGCTGCTAAGATAAGGTAGCTGTACTTAATGAGTGGCCAGCCCGAAGAAAAGTATTTTTTTTTATCTTTGAGCATATATATGAGTGATAGTAAGCCACTGAAAATAAAGGTTATAGCACCTAACCAACCAATGAGGTTGTAGCTATATTTCATGCCTTTAAGCTCACCTTTTTGCAGTGGTAAACTTATAAAGTTCTGTATGGCTTCAGACATGTTTTCAGCTTCTAAACCAGCGCCTTTTTTGCCAAAGTAGAGCATTGTGAAAAAACTGATCATGGCCGTTAAAAAAACGTACCAGGAAAGGGACTTCTCCCCTTCCATAAGTATCCCCGACCGGCGCAAGAAACTTGTTGGAAGTTCTCTGCCGATCATGGTGTACACTGTGTCGTTATCTATTTCCTTCTCGGCCTCCTCGGTGATCAACACAACGCTTTTGTCGTGTATTTCTTTGACTGTGGACTTGTTGACGATGGTTATTTTGCCTTCTTTTTGCCATTTCCTCACTTCCTCCATGTTTTGTTGTTTTGGCCTTGAAAAGGCCTCTTTTCTATAAGAAAGGGTCACTTTGTTATCAGCTTTTGCGAGAGCATTAGCTGTTTCTAGTGCAGAGTCTCCGCCACCAACAACAAGTATATTTTCTTGTTTGTGGTCGGCAGGGTCAAAGAGTCTATTTTTAACTTTGTCGAGATCTTCACCGGGGACATCAAGCTTTCTTGAATTACCGCTTTTTCCGATCGCGAGTATGACTCTTTTACATTGGTAAGAATTGTTTGTTGTAGAAACTGTTAAGAGATCGTTCTTTCTAGAGATCTTATCTACTTTACTGTCTGTTTTAACATTTAGTTCTTTTGACTCTGTAGACGATTCTAACTCATTTATCAGACTTTCTTTGTCGCCATCTGAAATACTTAAGTCGGAGATGTAATCGTCTTTGGGAGGAGTGGCAATGATAGGCTTGCCTTTTGGAAAGTTTTTGATTGTGTTGAATAACTTTCCACTTTCAAGAAGGATGTAGTTTATCTTTCTTTTCTCACACTCCATCGCAGCAGAAACTCCAGAAGGACCACCACCTATGATAACGACGTCGAAGTCGGCGGTACTGTTTTGAAATACTTTATCGTAGTCAAACTTGCGAATGGTTTGGGCACCACTATTAGCGGCCATTGTGAGAAGAGGGATTCCGGTAAGGTCACCGGTGACATAGACACCTTCAAGCGTCGTTTGGCCGTGATCATCAAGCTGGGGAAATTTTTCAACTTCTCCAGTCGGACAATCTTTTTGCAACCAGGATAAATAGCTTGTTACGTAGCCCATGTATAGATTCTACTCCAAATTGATTTGGAAATCTATTCATTTTAGCTAAAACTCGATGTCAATTTTAAGAGATTTCTTGCGAATTAGCTTCTCAAGTCAATTCTTGGATCAATTTTGAGTGTTGTGGATAGATTTTGGTAAGTTTGCCAGCTTCGGCAAGTTCAAAGTCGTCGAAGTGAAAACCTGGAGAAACAGAGCAAGAAATAAGCGTGTAGCTTGATTGGTCTATGCAACGGGCTGCAAACCAAGTTCCCTTTGGAAGTAAGAGTTGAGGGACTTCATTTTTTAAGAGGTCTGGTCCCAATTGATGAGTTGTTAAGCTTCCATCGGAGTGAATGATAAATACTTCTAACGGACAACCGGAGTGGTAGTACCAAAACTCATCTGAAGTTAGCCTATGGAAAGCAGATTTCTGTTTTTCTTTGAGAAGGAAATAGATAGCTGTCGAAGCGCTACGAGGCCCTTGTGAAACTTCAAAGTTTTCTTCACTTCGGTAAGTTTCTTTGTAGTAGCCCCCTTCAGGATGTTCTTGAAGGTCTAAAAATTTGATAATCTCATCTGCACTATTCATATATTCCTCATAAAAAAGCCGCTAAAGTCTAAACTCTAGCGGCTTAAAAGGTCTTGCCTAGTTTGTCTGAGGAAGAGTTGGCAGCTTTGGTTGACTAAGAATGTTTGGGTTAGATTCTTTAACAGCCTCAGGCTTGTCTTCGATTAAGTCTTCAAAAGTAACTTTAACTTTTTCGTAGCTTTCGTTGTCGATAACGTAGTACCAGTCGTTAAAACGCTTCTCAAGTTTCTCAACTTCTTCCTTGGCTTCTTTCGTTGTCTTAACCCACATTTCGTGATCAGCTTTGGCTTTGTTGAAGTTTTTGAAGTCTTCGTTATACTTCTTTTTGACTTCTTCAGATGCATCTGCTGCGGGCTCTTTAGGCTCTACAGGGATTTTAGGTTCAGGGCTAAAGTTGGCGTCATATGAAGCATTGATAAACATGTAACGACCAGTCGCTTTTTGAGCTTCATCTTTTTTATCTTTATCGCCTTCTTTAGTAGTGCTGACCTGCAAGCTTTCATCGTTAAAGCCAACTCCAAAGATAACGATGTAGTTGACGCCGTTATACTTCTTCAAAATGAACTGACCTTCATCACCAAGTATACCGTTTTGAGTGAGGTAAAAGCCTTTCTCTTGTAGTGATAACTGTGACTCAGGCGTTAGCTTCTTAGATTTTCCAGATAAGAGCTCGATGAGAGAATCTGGTTTTTTGCGTACGGCAGCAATTTTTATATCACTTAGTTCGTTGATTACAGAGCTTATTTTGTCCTGTGAAAGTTGTTTGCCAAAAGGTACGACTTTAGGTGAAGTCCAATCGCCTTCGTCTTTTTTCGTGATCTCAAAACGACCTTTTTCAACTATCTGTCCTTGAGTGACGCTGTAGTTCATGACTTCAAGGTTGCGAGCATCTGAAGCTTCCATCTCTAGAAGTCCAGTTTCTACCCAGTCTTTAAACTTGGTTGAAAGTTCGATGTTCATTTTCACGGCAAATGTCTTTGCTTGGTTTGGCACACGAACATAACGCCAGCCAATTTTACCTTTAACTTCATTACCAAGTATGTAGTCACAAAGCGTATTTCCATTTGCATCTTTAAAGGTAACACGGATGCCTTTACCGGTTGGCGTTTGAGCCGCCGGATCAACGACGCCAAGAACTTCATGTTCACTTGGCAGTTCAGAGCGCAACTCGTCACGAGTGATACCGACAAAGTTAGCCGAAAGTTTGGCGACTTTATCTTTGGCGTCTGCTGGATAATTGTTGTGAGATGGAATCGTCCAACGACCATTTTTGAGTTCTACTTTAAACGGCAAAAGTATACCGGTTGTTTTATCGGTACCGACAACCTCTAGACTAGCTGTTGAAAGCGGGTCTTTGAAGTTTGGATAAAACTCTGAACCGAGGTCAACGAATAATGCATCGATGTCATTTTTTGGTGCTGTAAGTGTAGCAACGATACAAAGTAGGATTGCTGTTGCCGCAAAGATAAGTGTTTTCGGAGTATCTTTCATTAGACATTCTCCTTTATTCTATTGCTTGAAACGTTGTTCATTTCTCGTGATCTTCTTTTGAAATAGACAAATAAACCAATGAAGAGTGGAAGCAAAGGCGGAAGTATTACTGCCATGACTACAACTTGACGTCTGTGGCTTTTCATCGCTTCTTCCATTTTGCGTTCTTCGTCTTGGATCTTGCGTTCTTTACGTTTATTTATTTCATCTTGTTTATTAGAAAATGCCTGGTTTTGAGCCTCTTGAACGGTCGCAAGTATACGAAGCTTTTCTTCATCTTTTATGTCTTCTCTATTCTGGACTGCAGTGACTGCTTTATTCAATGACTCTTGAGCCTTAGCTAGTTCGAGTGTTGCATCTGCCTCAGCTTTTTTGATGATCTGGCGGCGCTGAGCATCTAGTTCACTGCGGATAAGATCAAACTTCGTGAGAGTACGGTGATTTTTACGCTTCTTACGCAGCTCGACAAAGTCCTTGTCTCCAGTCAGAGAGTCGATGGCATTTAAGAATAAAGTGACATTATCTAAAGTAAGGTTTTGCCAACCTTCACGTCGAATCGAGAAGAAACGGTCTGAGATAAGGTCTATGTCTGAAAAGACTATGAGGTCGACACTTTCCTTTTTCTCTGGAGAAGTTTCTTTGCCATCCTTATCTTTCACTGCATCGATAGTTCTAGAACCTTTAACATGTGCAGCAAGAACTAGAGAATCTTCAGTCGACTGACGTAGGTGTTGGTAGCGATGTTCTGGATTGACTTGAGCTCCCATGTAGTTATTTGAAACAAGCTGACTCCAGTTGATGGTACCATGGTTCCTTGAACTCACTTCGTAGATAGGTGAGAAGCTGATCCAGCTGTTGTCATTTACTTTCTTCAGGTGGCCAGGGAACATCGATAGGACGACTTGGAGGCCACTAGACATGTCAGTGTCTTGAGAGAATTCATTGTTAGCAGCTTGAGAGAAGGTTATCTCTTGAGGCAGCTTCTCAAATGTTGGATATGGGTTGCTGCTAGACCAAACTATTTCATTTGGCTTAAATGAAACACCGACATCGCTAAGTAGTTTGCCAATATTTCCTTTAACGGCACCTGCAGCTCCTCCACCACCCATACGAGGATCACTTGCCGGCATGTGTCTTTGAGCCGGACTCATATGAACCATGTCAACAGGTAATGCGTCGCACATAAGCATCGTTTTCTTACCTGAGAGCATGTAAGTTTGTAAACGGTCCATTTGTGGCTGAGCAAGAGTCGAAGGAAGAACTGCTAAGAGGAGGTCCAAGTCACTTGGATAGTCTGAGTCGGCACTGACTTCAACTATCTCATATTGCTTTCGTAGTTCCTGAACAACTTCCCAAGCTGGAATAGGCTGACGTCTTTGGAAATCCATACCGCCATTGATGTTAACTTGAGTTTTTAAGATACCAACTTTACGGCGGTCAGACTTAGAAACGACGCGAATAGAACGGACTAGTTCGTACTCTGCAGAAAGACCAAGATCTAAGAATGGGATAACTTCTTGGTTGGCACCGCTAGTAACGGCGATTCCCATGAAGACTTCCATAACACTAGCAGCACCATTTGAAAGCTCCTGCATAGTTCTAGGAACGATACTGTAACGGTCTTCAGCATCGGCAGCTTCTTTACTACGAGGCTCTGTTTCATGGATAAGGACTTTAACATTTCCTTTAGAAGTTGCCTCTATTTCTCTAAGTGTAGAAAGTAAGTTTTTGCGATTTTCTATGACATTTTCAGGTACTTTCTTACTCACATAAGCTTCGATGAGAACAGGCTTTTCAAGTTCAGCCATAAGTTTGGCAGATACAGGGCTAAATGAGTGAACTTGCTCACTTGTTAAGTCAGCTCGAGAACCAGTTCTGGCTAGGATAACATTGAGAGCTGTAAGGGCGATGATTAAAGTAGCAACACGAGCCGTGTAGTGCCATGTTAGAGATGTACCGCGGCTTCCATGAGCCCAGTGACGTCGGCCAACAAGAACCATACTTAAGTAGAGCATGACCGCTGTGACAGAGAGCAAGTACACAACTCCAGGTAAAGTGATAACACCAGATGAAAGTTCATCGAATTGGCTTAAAATACCACTCTTTTCTCCGAAGCCGATATTTTCCAAGAAGCTCCCGAGCCCAGAAAAACCTGCAGTTGAAACGACTGCGGCGATGTGGCCAAGATACATAAATATAGCGTTGAATAAAACACCGATGATAAAGGCGATGGTGCTGTTGGAAGTCAGCATAGAAGCGACAACGCCGATACTAAGCATGGCAGCGCCGGTCAGAAGGTAGGCTAGGTAGTTGGCAAAAATAAGTCCAAGGTCTGGATTTCCTAAGCTGCTGAGCACAAAAACAAGTGTCAAAGAGAAGCCTAGAGAGGCCGCATAAGTTGCCAGCAGAGCGAAGTACTTACCAAGTATAACTTCGAAATCGGTCGCCGGTAAGGTGAGCATGAACTCTTCAGTACCTAACTTTCTTTCTTCAGCCCAACTGTTCATAGTTAAAACAGGAATAAAGAAAAGAAGTAGAAATGGGAAGCTGTTGTTAAGAGGACCTAGCTCAGCTAGATTTTCTCTAAAAAATAAATCACCCCAGCTAAACTGAAATACACTACATGTAACGATGAAAATAGTGATAAATACATAAGCCGTTGGGTTACTAAAAGAGGCTCTGAAGTTTTTGCGAAATACAGCGCCAGTCACATGAGTACGCATTATGAAACGACCTCCTTATCGTGAGTGAGAGCATAAAATACATCATCTAGGTTTTCATTTTTCTTTTTAAATTCTTCAACAGTGCCGTCGAAAATTAATCGACCTTCACTGATAAAAAGAACTCTGTCGCACATGGCTTCTACTTCTTGGAGTATGTGAGTACTTAAAAGAATTGTCTTATTTTTACCAAGTTCTTTTATGGTGTCACGGACAGTTCTTATCTGGTTAGGGTCCAAACCGGAAGTCGGTTCATCCATGATGAGAACTTCAGGATCGTGGATAAGTGCTTGGGCCATACCAACTCTTTGACGGTAACCCTTTGAGAGTTTGCCGATGGCTTTATCATAAACTTCTTTTAGGTCACAGATTTTCACAACGCGATCGATTGCCGAGGCGAGCCTTTCGCCTTTAAGGCCTCGGATTTCGCCGGTAAATGTCAGAGACTCACGTGGAGTCATGTCTGGGTAAAGCGGACCGTTTTCTGGAAGGTAACCTAAGACTTCTGCAGCTTTTAGTCTGTCTGCAGCCATGTCGTAGCCAGCTATATGTGCTTCACCGTTACTTGCTGAGATAAATCCCGTTAGAAGTTTCATAGTAGTCGACTTGCCGGCACCATTTGGGCCGAGAAAGGCCACGACTTGTCCCTTTGGTATAGAAAAGGACATGTTTTCAACCGCCTTAAAAGAACCGTAGTATTTACAGAGTTCTTTGGCTTCTATCATAAGTTCAGCCATAAAAGCTCCCTAGATAAAAAATTTAAAGTTAATTATTTAGTTATGTCTACTGCTAAAACCGCAATTAATTGACAGTAAATTCGAACTCGAGACGTAAACTTTCGCTATTTTTACGCATTCTTTTAGAAAAAATCTTTAAAAATTAACATCGACCTAATTTAGCTAGATACAATATGATCGGACTTTTCATCTCGAGCTGACTCAAGCTAAGCTTATTTTACATCACACTTTGCGGATCTATATCGACATAAACTTCGACAGATTTTGGTTTTTTGGCATGAACTAAAACATGCTTTAAAAGTTTCGTTAGACGGACAATTCGATCAGACAAAATAGTGATCTGAAAGCGATACATAGTTTTGATCCGAGCGATGGAACATGGTATGGCCGGCATAAGTTGGTCGCCTTCTTCCATGTACTCTTGGAGAATCTTGTGAAAGTTGCCAGATGTCTTACAAACTTCATTTTCTCTGAAGCCACGGAAGTAGATAACTGCCATTTGACGATAAGGAGGAAAGTTCATTAACTGTCGGCCAATTATCTCTTCTTCGTAAAACTGGTCTGTGTCACAAGTCATCGAGTACTGAAGTGCAGGGTGAAAAGGAGTATAAGACTGGACCAACACTTCTCCAGCAACAGCTCCTCTACCAGCGCGTCCAGAAACCTGAGTTAACAGCTGAAAGGTTCTTTCGGCAGCTCTGAAGTCCGGGACATGTAAACCTAAGTCAGCAAATATAACACCGACTAAAGTTACTTTTGGAAAATGTAGCCCTTTGGCAATCATCTGGGTGCCAATCAGTATGTTGAACTCACCAGCTTGAAACGCATCGAGAGTATTTTTGTGGTCGTCTTTACGAGTCATGGTGTCAGAATCCATACGAGCTACTTTTGCTTGAGGGAATAATCCATTGCATAAACTCTCAATCTTTTCGGTACCAAGACCAGTGTATTTTATTTCGGGATCTTTACACTCTGGACAACGCTCAGGAGCTCTTTTGACTGTCCCACAAAAGTGACAAGAAAGGTTGTCGACTTTGCGGTGATAAGTAAAGGTGCAACTACAATCGTCACAACTAGCAACATGGCCACACTTCAGGCACTGCATCTGAGTGGCGTACCCACGGCGGTTGAGAAAGAGGATAGTCTGCATATTTTCATCGAGTCGTTGACGAATAGCTTTGATTAAATCTTGGGAAAATATCTGTGGAGAACCCATACTCGACGCTTCATTTCTCATGTCGATCAACCGCATCTTCGGCATGACGGCGTTGTCGGCTCTTTTCTTAATGATACTGAGCTTATATTTACCTTTTTTAGCATTGTTAAGTGACTCAAAAGATGGCGTCGCGGAACCTAAAAGAACAGTACACTTTTCCATGGCAGCACGGACAACAGAGACGTCCCTTGCATGGTAACGAGGGGCTTTATCTTGTTTATAAGATGACTCGTGTTCTTCGTCGACAACGATAAGACCAAGGTTTCGAAATGGCGCAAATAAGGCTGAACGAGCACCGACAACAATAGTGGTTCGACCTTCGTGAATTTGCATCCATTGGTCGTAGCGTTCGCCATCACTTAATCTACTGTGAAGAACACTGACTCTATCGCCAAAACGAGCTCGGAAACGTTGATTCGTTTGTGGCGTTAATGAGATCTCGGGAACAAGGACTATTGCCTGTTGCCCTTTGTCTAAACAGTGTTGGATAGCTTGTAGATAAACTTCAGTTTTTCCACAGCCAGTGACACCTTGAATCAGCACAACATTCTTCTCGCCAGAATCGATGCACTCGTGAATGGTCTTCATGCACTCTTCTTGTTCATCTGTAAGAGTGAGAGCTTTTGTTGGGACTAACTTTTCATTGCCAAAAGGGTCGCGTTCAACTACGACTTCTTCGCTAGTCAGTGTGCCATCTGCTAATAAACTTTGAAGAGGGGAAGCAGAGACACCGGCAGTTTTACGAATAAAAGGAGATGAACCTTCGCCATATGCCTGAAGCACGCGAAGAACAGCAGCTCGCGGTTTGAGCTTTGTGGTTTCATCATACTCTTTTATGAGAGCTTCTAAGTCGACGTCTTCAGCGACTTTATAGATGGTGACTTTCTTGCTCTTAACTTTACTTTTGCGAACTGGAGCCGGTAACATTGAACGAATGGTGTGGATGCGACTGGCGCAGTAGTAGTCAGAAATCCATTCCCCAAGTTTCATCAACTTTTCAGGGATGAAGTGACCTTCATTTTCTAAAATAGCTTTAACCTTGGTTCGGTCATAGTCGGTTTGATCGACGACTTTAACAACATAACCTTTGATTTTTCGGGGACCAAAAGGCATAGACACACGACAGCCAGGTTTAAGCTCGGCTTCCATGTGGTGAGGTATGAGGTAATCGTACTCTTTATCTTGCGATATATCCGGTAGGATCTTAGCTATTTTCTCCCTACCGGTTGGCTTGTAAGCTTGCGGTTTTTCGGTGCTCATCCGCCTTGGATTTGGCGTTGAAGTTGCATTTGAAAGTCTTGCATATCTTCTTCAGAAGGTTTGTCATCTTCATTGGCCATGTTGAGTCCAAGTTGACCCATAGTATCAACGTACCATTCGCCTTTTAAGCCTGAAAGGAAAGTAACTGTACCACTGGCCATAGTGCCCGGTCGCTGGATGTTACTTATCTCGATTTGAGTTGCCTCAACCGGCACTGGAGCTTCGCGAACTTCGTTTTCTTCTTCCTCATCCTCTTCAGCTTTAGGATCAAACTTTCCCCAATCCATATCTTCTATTTCTGAGCTTAAAAGTCTTAGCTCCATAAAAGTTATTTTTACATTGTGTTCAGTTGAAAGAATTTTATGGATCTCATTTAAAGTGAGATCTTCATCGAGGTGAGACTTAATAAGTTTCTTTAGTTCTATGTCTTCCATGGTATCTGTCCCGAATAACTATTTTCAGCCAATTTAACTGTTTTTAAGTTCGTTGCAATCGAGCCAGCTGGTTTTCTTCTCTAAGCTTTATGGTACGACTTAGCTAAGAATCTGAGCTCACTGCGAAGAGTGAGCTCTTGAGGAGTCTTATAGTTTTTCTACGTAAGCGTAGTAAGAACCAATTTTTTTGCCGTTTGGTTGGATGAAGTAGCCCTCTAATTCTAATGGGCCAGCCTCAAGTTCGACTTCAAATGTAACTTCTTGGGAACCGGTTTTGTAAGCGACTTCTTTTTTTGTTCCTGAGTAAATGATTCCAGCAGACTTGATGCTGATTGCTTTACCAGGGGTCTCTCTAAAAGCTGTTAATCCAGGCACTGGTTCTCCAGCAGGAATCGCAGCATCTGAACTAGCGCTTATTTCTCTAGGCCAGCGACGGATTGAGATCTTGTATTTTCCAGCAGATTCTACTTTTACCGCCCAAGTACCGTTACTTGGAATGCCTCGACGAATATGGTTTTGATTCCATGGAGTTGGTGTTCCAGTTGTGAGCCAGTCATGAGATGTAAGTGTACAAGGGTTTTCTGCTGGGTTACCAACGATGATTCTTGAGTATTTTTTAAAGGCTGGCGATATATCGGCCCACCAAGTTTCGTAATCAGCTCTTAGTTTGCTGACAACTTCAGGGAATTCTTTACTTACATCTTTTGCTTGTGCTGGATCTTTCGTTATGTCGTAGAGACTTTTACCGTTAATTAAACGCCACTTTTGAGTCATGGTTGAACTGTTACGCCACATAATCGGGTCACGAACTCTTTGGGAGTCAGTGATGATTGTGCGGTCGGCCCATTTGGCTTCTGGGTTTTTCATGATCGGTACAAGTGACTTGCCGTCAACTTTGTAGTTTAGGTCTAGAGGTTTCAGACCACAAAGATCAATGAGAGTCGGTAGAACGTCGATATGAGCACTGAGTTGATTTAAGTCTGTACCAGTTGTGAATCCACCATCTTTCCAGTGTAAGAAAAATGGCACGCGGTGTCCGCCATCTTGAGCCGAGCCTTTTTTGCCGCTCATACCAGCATTGAAGATTTTCGAACCAGAAGCAGAGCCATTGTCAGTAGTGAAGATAAAGATAGTGTTGTCAGCCACACCTTTGTCAGTTAAGAATTGACGGATTTCGCCGACGTTTTCGTCAATGTTAGCAATCATTCCATAAAAAATAGCGACTTTATCACCACCTTTTTTCTTTAAAGCCTCAGAGTAAGGCTTCCAGTATTTTTCTTCACAGTGAAAAGGAGAGTGTGGCGCATTTGTTGAGATATAGGCAAAAAATGGTTTTTGAGCAGAGATGCTCTCTCCAATAAATCTTTTAGCTTCATCGAAGAAAACGTCAGAACAGTAGCCTTTATAAGGTTTTGGCTTGCCGTTGTGAAAGTACATACCACCGAAGTAAGCATTGTCCCAAAGGTCTGGAGTTTGACCTGCACCGCCACCACCATGACGAACAACTTCAGTAAAGCCTCTATCTTCAGGACGGTATGGGTAGTTGTCTCCCAAGTGCCACTTACCAAACATGCCGGTTGCATAACCACTGTCTTTGAAAACTTCACCGAGAGTTTTTTCGCCTTCAAAAAGCATCGAACGACCCATGATTGTATGCCATGGCCCACAACGGTTGGTGTAGTGTCCGCTCATAAGAGCACCGCGAGTTGGAGCACAAGTTGGACTTACATGGTAGTCCGTAAGGCGGATACTTTGATTGTATAGCTTGTCTATATGCGGTGTTTTAAGGATAGGGTTTCCATGACAAGAAAGATCGCCATAGCCTTGATCATCCGATATGACCAAAACGACGTTGGGTTTTTCAGCTGCAGTAAGCAGGTATAGGGCGGTAAATAGGTATATGAGAATGTGCTTTAACACTCGATTGACTCCTTTTATTTATGAGTAGGTACTTCCCTCACAAATCTGATTGGACGTTGAAAAGATAATTTTTTAAATTTTTGCGATATTTATATTCTAGTAATTAATGAGGCTTAGTTCATCAAGACTCATGTCGATGTCTACTTAATGATTACCAGATATGATAAATATGTGTGGCACGTCCTGAATATTCTTTGGAGATCGTAATAAGTTTCAATGCAGCTAAGGAGAATGCGATGCACAAAGTTTTATTAATATTACTAGTGGCCACGATAAATGTTTTTGCGGCTAAACCTTCATGGAAGACTTTTGCCTTACACATAGACGGTATTCATTCAGAGAAAGAGGCTAAAGAAGTATCCAAGATTATTACGGATACTGATCCAAAGATGATTAAGTGGGCGAAAGGTTTAACTGCGACTAGTGGTTATGTTTTGATTCGTCATGATCATCACAACATCACGTTTCAGAAAATCGCTCTTGAGATCTTAAAAACCAAAGAAGTTAAGGTGTATACCAAGCTGCATATTCCAGATTATCAAAAAGTCCAAGGGAGCATAATCGGTGAGAGACTTAAGGCGATTTTAGACAACAAGTCAAAGGGTTATGAAGTGAAGACGATAAACTCGACGTCAGGTTTGTTTGAAGTGGTAATTAAAAAAGGTCAGTTTGAGGGTAAAGGATTTAATTTTGGTGGCTTGGCACATGCCATTTCAGATCCGGTTGTGTATGGCGGTCTTGGTTTAAACTTGAGGTTTATAGGTGGTGGTGAAGATGGCACAAAAGGGCAAATGAATAAAGATGTAGTTGAAAAGGAGCTAAGATTTCGTAAAACAGGTAAGAAGCTTAAGTCTTTCTCGACTGAGCTGTTAGAGGCACACAAGAAGATTTTAAACTTTCCACCAAAGGCTTTAGAGAAGTATTATAAAGAATAATACCAAATATAACAAATTTGTTACCAGCAGTGTAAAGGTCATTTCCTTAGTTGGTTGTATCTGTTAGAGGCAAATACTTACGGAGAATTATTTCATGAAGATACTATTAACTTTACTTATGCTTTTTACTGTGGCCTCTTTTGCGGCTGATCGACCGAATATAGTGTGGATGACCACAGAGGACAATTCTGCTCTATGGTACAGGCTTTATAATCCGGAGCACGGCGCTCCTATGCCGAACATAGAAAAGTTAGCTAAGAACGGTTTAGTTTTTAATAATGCTTACTCAAATGCACCAGTTTGTTCAGCAGCAAGAAGTACAATTATCTCTGGAGTTTACGGGCCTAGAACCGGAGCTCATTTTCATAGACCTCAAGTAAAAGTGA
The DNA here is from genome assembly GCA_021232515.1 of Lentisphaeraceae bacterium. Lineage (GTDB taxonomy): Bacteria > Verrucomicrobiota > Lentisphaeria > Lentisphaerales > Lentisphaeraceae > JAKVBD01. Next base: position 56,644 of record JAJPOQ010000085.1, on the reverse strand, counting down.
AGCTTCCAGAAGGCCTCAAGTTATTTCCAGCTTATCTTCGGGAAGCAGGTTACTATACGTCAAACAATAGTAAGCAGGACTATAACTATGAGAAGGCTAGCGAAAAAGGCGTTTGGGATGAGAGCTCTAGAAAAGCTACTTATAGAAAACGTAAGCCAGGTCAACCTTTTTTTCACGTTCAGAGTAACAATATCACTCATGAAGGCCAGTTGTTTCGAGGCTTACCAAAAGGTCAAAAGCTGATAGTTGATCCTAAGGATGTAAACCTTTTTCCTTATCATCCTGACACACCACTTATGCGCCAAAAATATGCAGAGTATATCACTCGAAATAATATGGCGGATACTCACATGGGTAAATTAATTCAGCAGCTTGAAGAAGATGGCTTGATGGATGATACATTTATCTTTCAATATGGTGATCATGGCGGAGTTCTTCCAGGGGGAAAAGGTTACGCTCACAATGACGGTCTTCAGGTGCCAATGATTGTTTATGTTCCTAAGAACTGGCAGCATTTAGTTCCAGCTAAGCGAGGTTCTAGAATTGATGGCTTTGTTCAGTTTGTGGATCTTTCAGCAACAGTTTTGAACTTGGCTGGTTTAGAAATACCTAAGCAAATAGATGGAAAACCTTTTCTTGGAAAGGGTGTAACTCTTGATGAACTAAATACTCGCCAAACGACAATTGGTTATGCAGATCGTTTTGACGAAAAGTATGACCAAGTCCGTTTTTTAAGGAAGGGTAAATATACTTACTGGCGTAACTACCAGCCATTTAATTTTGATGGCTTGCATAATTTTTATCGTTATAAGCAAGCAGCTTTTCGCGAGTGGAGAGACTTAGCTCAAGCAGGAAAACTAAATGAAGTACAATCGGCTTTTTATAAAGCTCGACCAGCTGAGCAATTATTCGATTTGGAAAAGGATCCACACGAGATAAATAACCTTGCAACTGATCCTCAATATTCTGAGATATTAGCAGAGATGCGTCGCGAAATGAAAGGTCGTGTAAGGTCTTTGCCAGATGTGAGCTTCTTACCAGAAACCGCATTGACTCCATGCAACGGAAATGTCGTAGAATTATTAAAAACCAATAAAGGTCAGATCGCCAAATTAGCCTCGATAGCAGATTTGCAGTTGTCTCCTTATCCTGAAGCAAAAGCAGAGATAGGTAAAGCGTTAAATTCAAAAGATCCTATGGAGCGCTACTGGGGTTTGATCGTTTGTAGCACTTTTGGAAAAACGGCTAGTTCTTTTTATAAAAAAGCTGAAACTCTTGCTAAAAATGATGAAAATCTTCTTGTTAGAACTAGAGCTGCTGAGTTCCTCGGTTTGACGGGAGCCTCAGATCCACTGCCACATATGATCGACATCTTGAACAAGACTACTGACCCTATTGAAGCAAACCTTATCTTAAATAGCGTTGTTCTGTTAAAAGATAGTGCTGGTATGACGATTGATGCCGAAACAATCAAGAATTCAGCATGGTCTAAACTTGGTGGCTTAGTTAAGCACCGCGTTGAATACTTACTGGAAGGAAAGTAATCAAACTAAACAAGGTGCAATCGACCTTTTGGGAGTTTGCACTTTGTTATACATTTGTAAAAAACGCTGATTAAAATATTCATCAATGCTGAAATGCTAGAATAAAGCTTTAGCTATTGTCACTCTACCTGCTTTTCGCCGTGTAGTCTTAGCAGATGCAATGAGGATTGAACTATTTATGAAGCTTAAACTTACGACAAAAACTGCTCTACTGACTCTATTTTTTATAGGGTTTTCTTTAGCAGAAGAGCCTGCTGCCTTAATCAAAGACAGTCAAGAAAATTGGCCGATGTCAGGTGGCCCTTATGGCAATTGGCAAGTAAAAACAGACAAACAAGTGCCGCTGAAATGGTCTGTGCGATCCAATAAAAATATTCTTTGGAAAACAACGCTTCCAGCAGGAGGTCAAAGTGGTATTGCCGTTTGGGGAAATAAAGCCTTTCTTACTATCAATCCTCCTTTAAATACAAAGCCATACAAAGTCAGTAAAGAAGCCTACCTTAACTTTTCAGAGAAGTATAAACGCTTATTTGCGAAGATGGAAAAATCTTTGGTAGCCAATGAAACCTTAATTACTTTAAAATCAGCTAGCAACACTGCAGAAAATGAGTGGCAGCAACTTTTGAAGTCAGATAAAGCTTACCTCAAAGCCCGTGGTGGTCATAAACGTAAACTTTTACAGACTCTAAAAAAATCTGTAACAGGTAAAAATCAGGCTAAAACAAAACTGGCTTATGAGAATTTTATCCAAAATCAGTCAGACGAGTTAGTGAGCACTTTCAAAAGCATGAATACAGCTCAACGAGATATGGATGCTCGAGGTTCAAGTGCAGATATAGTGCTGATTTGTTTAGATACTGACTCAGGCAAGATTCTTTGGCAACGTCCGATCAAAGGCAAGATGCCGAGTGGTTATAATTATGGATTTAGTGACTCAACCACATCGTGTCCAGCGACAGATGGTGAATTTGTTTGGGCGATAAACTCTAGCGGTGGCATTGCTTGTTTTAAGATGAATGGAGAGTTCGTTTGGGAAAAGACTTGGATGCCAACTGGCGGCCGTCCATTTAATAAGCAGTTTGACTCTATCCTCTATGGAGATTTTATCTTAAATGTTGAGCCACCAGTAGAAGGCGACTCTGCAAGAAACAAAGAATGGAACTATCTACATGCTTATCATAAACGAACTGGTGAAAGAGCGTGGGTGACAAAAGATGCCTTGACCCACTATAACGCACCTGTAATTGGCAAAAATTCAGATGGTAAAGTCGCCGTCATGATTGCTAGAGGAGGGCCTCACGGAGTTCCAGAACGTCCTGTTGGTTTGAGTATGATTAGCCTTGAGGGAGGTGATGCTGGTAAAGCACTATGGCAGTGGCAGCCAGCAAAAGATGACAACAGTTCTTATGGTTGGGGTGCACTAACGACTCAGCATTGGGATAAGAACCACGTTTCTTGGTTCTTTGGCAAAGGTGCAGTAAATCATTTAACGGTAGACTCTAAAACAGGCACTACTATTTCTGAATTAAGTTTGATGAATGCGCAAAGATTTTCATACGACAAAGCTTCAAAGTCATTTGTTGAAAAGAACGGTAAACTTGCGAAGCTAGAAGGGCAGCGTCACTGTAACATCTTGATTGGTGATCATGTCTATTTTATGGCGAGATACGAGCCGTTTATTGTCAGACATAACATTAAGAGTGGAGAGACTGTTTTAGTAGAAGTTCCTACACAGCTAACAGACGTTGGAGAGTACCTTTATCAAACCAAAGAAGTGAATGACACTTTAAATGCAAAAGGTCAGATGCACGGCGCAGATAATAGAACTCGTGGGGATGGATTTCAAAAATGTTTCTTAGGCTCTCCGACCGCGATAAATGGCAAGATATACTTCACAAATGCTATAGGTCTTGTTTATGTGATTGATACTGAAACTAAGGGTTTTAGCCCAAAATCAGTGCTTGCAGTAAATGACTTGGGGAAAGCTGGAGAGACCTTTACAGTAAATTCCATGAGTTATGGCCAAGGTAAAATCTTTCACAGAACCCTTAAAGAAGTTATCTGTATTCAAGAAGATTAATTGAAGTACTTTTTAAGAGTTTCTTCAGCCCCTTTAACGTTTGGATAGAAGTAAACAAATGAAGGTCGATGCTCTTCTTGAAGGAGATTATCTAAGATGTCTGTCTCAAGAGTCTCAGTATTAAACTCAGTCACATGTGGTGCAGGCGTTTTACCTAATATTCCGAGCCATCTGTTTGGTTTTGGATCGACAAAAGTATGGTAATGAGCATAAAGTTGCCACTCAGAAAATCCAAGTCTGAGATTGTGGAGTAGGTCATTCAGACCAACGGTTTCAGATCTTTCAGTAGGTTGATTCGGACAGAACTCGATTGAGCGAAATCCACCCTTTTTCTGAAATAGTTTTTGATGATCTATGGCAAAGTGGATAAAGCACTTGAGTATGGCTTGTGGCCATGGTAGATCGTGAACTTTTTCGATGTGCCTTTTAAGTCTCTTTAAAGTTTTCTGACTCCATAAGGTACAGGCATCTATTGCCGAAATAGTCGATGGAGCTTTGATCCCAAGTATATTTTCCGTAGTCTTGGTCATTGCATAGTGCCAGGATTGATAGCCTTTATCGAGGATGATTGGATCTTCTGGTAAAACAAAAGTGTCCGACAATATACACTTACTATGGTTGGTTGAGAGATAATAGAGGGGTTTATCGTGGCGGATAAACAAGTCCTTAGTTATCTCTTTTGTTGGTATGGTATCCACATCTGTAAATAAAAATAACTCGGTTAAACCATACTTTTCTCTGAGTGTGTCAACGGACAGTTTAAGTAACTGCTGGTAGATCCATTTGTTTGGAAATATCTCTGGATCAACAAGAGAGCTTTCGGGGATAAAAATAAGATCTTCTCTATCTGAAAACCTTTCTATGTATTCCTTCCCAGCAGTTGTTTCTGCATAGATATAGAACGTGCGCGATGATAAAGAGTTATACTTGTCATTCGCTTTGATATGCCAGTCCAACGCATTGAAATCTTCCGGGCCTATGAGTGTTACTTGATCCATTGTTTAAATCTCCTTAAGTCATTCAGACGCAGGGAGAATGCCAGAGTTAGGAAGCTTTCTTTAACTTCCTAATCGTAATTTTGTAGATAATATAAGCAATGAGAAATAGTAGACAGTTAGCTAAGATGATAAACCAGTTGCTGAAGCGTAAGGTTTTATTGGTGAAAGGAAAGATTAGTAAAAATATATAACCGATATTTATGGTATGCCCAATATACTTGGTGCTTATAAGTTGTGTTAATAAAGTAGTTGAGAAAAAGAGGGTGAGTATACCCGGAGAGAGATAGAAAAGAGAGTAGCTTCTGAGCCAATCAGAGACCTGATAGTGTGAGTCAGGTAGGTTTAGAGAGTAGTAGGCAATGAGAATGAGGTACAAGGGAAATAAGTGTTTAATAGTCGCAAGAATTTTGTTTAAAACTATCTTTTCTTCCGTAAATGGTGTCAATTTTAATGTTGACCAGTTTTGACTATTTATTTCATTGCGAATGGTGTTGCCTAGTAGGTAGTAGTTACTAAGACAACAGAGAGCTAAAGAGAGTGGGAAGATATTTGAGAATGCTATTTCGTGCCGATCATATCTTAAATTTAGAACTGCAGCATATCCTAGAATAAAAATAAATGATAGTGCACCTATGTAAATAGCCTGAGAGATCTTCCCACCAAAGTGAAACCGAGACTCTTTTTGACTCAATGGATTATCTTTAAACCGAAATGTTCTTTTCACTTCCTTGGGTTTCTTTTGATGGATAAGTGTTTCATCGTCATATTGCTTGAAGGACTTTAGTGAAAGCTTGCAGAAAATAAAGCATATAGAAATAGATAATAGAGTTGTCCATATAAGTGAGGTGGGATCACCTTGGATTATAGCTTTTATTTGTGAGAAGTGGTTGCTTTCGCGTAGGTGATTTAATTTTTCATAGATTGAATCTAACTTTTCAAACATTGATATCACTCCAGAGATCAAATAAATGAAAAAGAGCATAAAGATAAAATTGAAGCCAGCCAACCAGTTTTCATCACTAATAATTGAGGCATATAGGCCAATAGACGAAAGACACAAGGTATACAGGATAATGGTATAGTAGACTTTGATGATTTGGGCTAATTCGACACCACCTAGAGTGACACAAAGAGTGAGAAGAGGAAGTTGTAGTACTATTAATAGAAAGATGTTTATGAGTGGTGGAAGAACTTTGCCTAAAAGTATACTTCGATGAGAAAGAGGTGTTAACCTCAAAAGCTGCATAGTCTTATCTTGAGTTTCTTCAGAGATAACTTTCGAGAAAACGCCAATTCCATAGAGAGTGATCGCACCTATATTTATCAAAGACATGGCAGAGAATAAAAGCTTTCCTTTTGCATCCACTCTGGTATTTGAAATAGAGTAAATGGCAAAGAAACTTGCTAAAATGACGACGGAGAAGAAGGCTATGTTTGAAGGGGATTTGAAAATCTTAGACATCCCCCTTTGTATAAGCGCAGTTTTGCGAATAAATGCCCTTGGTAAAATCATTTATGCATCGATGACGATGTCACTTGTAGGGTAGCAACTACAAATAAGAATTGACCCTTTGTCAGCTGCAGTTGGAGGAGGGTCGTAAAAGTACTTAACGTCGCCGCTTATTAGTATGTATTGGCAGGTCCCGCAATACCCAGAACGACAGCCTGCTTTGAGGAAGAGGTCGTGATCAAAGGCAATGTCGAGAATACTTAAGTTCTTGTGCTTTTCGCTGCAGTACTCAAGTTCTATGTTCGACTTTTTATAAGTGATCTTATAGGTCATTTAGTTTTCCTGTTGTGCCAATCGAGTCATCCAGCTACTCGTTAAATAAAGTATTAATTTACAGTAAGCAAAACAAGCAACTAAGCAAGTAATAGTACCTAAGTAAATGCTTTGATCATATAAAGAGATGATTGGGTAAATAACAAGAACTATGACGAATATACCAAGAAGTGCCATACTTAGCTGTTGCAAGAAACTTCGTTTGATTTTACCGGTTAATCCAGAGAATATAACGGTTACTAGAAGACATGAAAAGAAGCCGATAGCGGTTAGCATGTGGATGTTGAAAATTAATTCAAGAGCATTTTTTGTTACGGCCTTAGAAGAAAAACAAAAGATACAAAAGTAAATGAGAGGCACAAGTGAAAAGATAAATGCGCCTTTTATTTTTTTGAATATCAACTGCATGTTTGTATATGGTAGGCTTAGTAGAGCGGAGAGTTGTTTCTCTTTGTACTCTACGGAAAAGTTTTGTCCTGTATACACTAGGAACTCTATAAAGAAAAAGAATATGAGAGTTGGTGCTGCCATAGGTGGGATCATCGCAGGTTTATCGAGTATGTCACCTATATAAGCAAATATGAAAATAACGGAGGGATAAGCAATAACTTTTAGAATAATGGCTTTTTTGCCTCCGCCAAGATGAATGTCTTTGCCAACTAAAGCATCTTTCCAAGCACGTCTCTTTCTTTTAACAGAGTTCTTTCCTTTACGGCTTCCATCTTCTTTAACAGTTGTAGTTGAGTCCATTTTATTGAGGCTTCTTAAGCATCTTAAAAGGACTAGGACGCCAAAGATGGAAACAGCGCCAGCATATATGGCGACCTCAGCAAGTTTACCTTGGAAATCCATGATGTTGTTCAGTATCTTAAACGAGTTAAATGGCGCCATGACTTCGGTGAATTGAAAGTTTAAGAGCTTTGGGTAAAAGATGTTTAAAACGCTATCAATGATACTAGGTAGAGAGTAAAATGCTCCAGCGCTTATAAAACTTAAGGCAATGGCCGATTTGGTATCATTCGTAATGGTAGAGAAGTGAATACAGATAGTGGCTAAGAAAAGAGCGTGGAAGGGGATAAAAAGCATTACGAGTAGTACTTGAGTAAGGTCGACTCCACCCATAGTTATGCAGATGAGCAGTATAGGCACTTCAATGAGGAAGCCTGCAAGTATTTCGAATAAAAGTGGAACCGACTTTGCCGCTATAATTGAAATAGGGTGCCTTGGTGTGATCATTAAGAGTCCAAGTGTACCTTGTTCTTTTTCACCGGCAATGATGGCGCTAAATTGTTGAATAGTGAATATGGAAATATAAAAAAGGTTCAGGTAGACGAGAATAGAAAATAACTGTGAACCTGAAGTATTTGCACCAGAGTTTACTCCTGCAGTGAAGAGCAATAAAGCCAAAGCAAGTCCACCTCTGTGAAGGTAGGTGATAGGGGATCGAGCCGATGTGAGTAGCAGTCTTCCAGTAAAGATGAAGTCTCTTTTAGAAAAAATTGTCAATGCCGCCCTAGTCCCTTGGTGAAAGCTACTTTTTTATAAATGTTATGGGGCTGATGTGAGCTTCACAAAAGCTTTCAGTGTGTTGAGAGTTTATTTGAATGGCAACACCAGCAAGCTTTGGCGCTTCTTTGCCATAAAGCTTTTTATAGTCAGCTCTAACATCTCGTGTAATGGAGAACCACTTGTTTAAGTCTTTTTTGTCGCTGCCAGATTGTATGACGAATACTTTTTGGGAGACGATAAACGGAATAGATGCGTCTTTAACATAGTCTTTTGGGGCTGTTGGATCCCAGATATAACTGATGAGGTTGCGGCCTTCAAATGCAAACAAAATTTGGGCGGCTTGGTCGTCTTTAGAGCCTCGACGGACATCTCCTCCAGCAGGGTGTCGAGTGACTTTCCATTGCCATTGAACTTTTTCTATTTTACTAAGATCAAGGCTAAGGCTCTTTTGGAAATAGTAGGAGTCTTGATTACTCTGAACACGTAGAACTTTAGTTTTGAGTTTGTCATCGAGATAAACTTTTGTTCTGGCCTTGCCTCTCTTTATTTTAGGCTCCCAGATCTTTGCATCATCAATATCTTTATAATCAACGACGATGGTGTTTTTATCTACGGGATCATTGGCAGAGCTCTCCTCAGATATAGCTAAATTAGCTAAACTAAAGAGAGTGATAAATGCGAAATATGTTAGTTTTTTTATCATAACCTAGTGTCTTTAAAACTTTGAATTAATATCAAAGCATTAAGGTTTTTCTCATGCGATATATTAAAAATTAAGGATCTTATAAACAAATACAACTATTTATGGAGATCTTTATAAAAATGATTTCCTGTCAGTCTATAAAACCCGAAACTTTTAAACTACAGAAGTCTTTAGATGTCAGGTCTTTATTGTGACCAATGATGATGTGGTCTAAAACTTTAATGCCAAGTATCTCACCAGCTTCGATCATGTTTTTTGTACTTTCTATGTCTTGTTTAGACGGCGTGGGGTCTCCTGAAGGGTGATTGTGGGCGAGTATTACCTTTGACGTGTTGTGACGAATGGCTTCTCTAAAAACTTCTCTTGGGTGTACATGAGAGCGGTCCAAGAGTCCCTTTGTGACCATGACATCTTTGAGGATGTAGTTGCGGGTATCTAAAAGTAAAACATGGAACTCTTCTTGCTGTTTCGCCGCCAGTATAGGCCTAAGATAGTCTGCGGCTGATTCGGGAGCTTGTATCTGAAACTTCTCTTGAGCGAGTTGTCCTTGTAGTCGTCTTGCGAGAGTAAATACGGCTTTGATGGAAGTCGCTTTTGCACTGCCGACGCCATGTATTTTTGTTAAATCTTCAAGACTTGCTCTACTTAGTTCGAGTAACGAGTTGTTGAAGTGGCTTAAAATCGTTCGCGACAAGTCTACCGCCGAGACACCGCGACTGCCAGTTCCAGTTATGATTGCGAGTAGTTCAGTGTTTGAGAGAGCGTCTTCTCCGTGGAGTGACATTCTTTCACGAGGACGTTCGTCTTCTGGTAGATCATTAATTAAAAAATAGCCCATACATTTGCCCTTATATGATTCCCTAAAATACTCTTGAGGAACACTAAAGCAAGTAAGGGCATTTCTTGCTTGGCTTATTTTTTTGAATGCTTGTTCTGACCAATCAAAATTTATATAATATGATAATCATAAAGAAAATACGGGCTGTTATGTCACCTCTAGTTTTAATCGTCGATGACGATCCAACAACACTTATGCTTCTGAAGGGAGTGCTAGATCTTGAAGGTTACTCTCCAATTACTTGTTCAAATGGTGAGCTAGCTTTAGAAATGATGCAAACGCTAGAGTTTAGAGTTGTTATACTAGACATAAACTTACCAGGTATAAATGGTTGGAAAGTTTTGGATTATATAGAAGAAGAAGCACCAAGAACAGCAGTTCTTTTATTGACTGGCGATACTACAGATAAACTGTCTGACTTTGAAGAGAAAATTAGCGATCGCAATGATCTAGAGGTAGTCAGGAAGCCGCTTTCTAAAAATGATTTCATACCGAAACTCGAAAAGTTGACTGAAGTTTCCATGACGAAAAGTCGGAAGAAGTTTAACCTAGACTAGTTTGCTAGTTGATTCGTGAGCCACTTTGAGACTCGGTGTTTGTATTTTTGAATCTCTGTCTGCTTGAGTTCTAGTATATGGTACCTGTATACTTTTTCGTTATTTAAACAAGATAAGATCGCCTTGATCGAATACTCGTTTTTACCCGCTTTTATACCTGTGTGTTGTTCTAACGCACAGACTGCAAAATCTTGAATTTTTACATTGCTACCAACGCCATTCATGGGTTGTGAGTTGTCGAGCAAATCAAGATAATTTTTTACAGAACTATAGTCGCCAGGTGCGTCAGTCATGTGAGATAACATTTGGGCTACTTGTTCAGCATTTTTATTGCGGAGGTGGTGCTTGAGGTCTTCTTGAAAAAGGGTCGCGGCGATGGAGATGGAAAAGACAATGAAGACAAGAATAGCAGTTTTCAAACTGTACCCCAGGCAAAATAGATACTAGACCTTACAGATCTGTATAGGTTTCTCATTGAATATTTCCAGAATTTCCGCGATTGACGATAAGTCTGAAGCTATCATCTAGAGAGGTCTTGTCAATCTACAAACTGCTAGATTAAGTCCTAACTTTAAACTTTCTTAGAGCTGAGTCTAATTTTGCCGAAATTGTCTTTTGTACGATGTCGACACCTTTGTAAAGTTCGAGTGTATCTTTGTCTATAACTTCAACAGCACCAGAGTCATAAGCTTCTTTCTGTATGGCTGTGCCTTCTTTAGCAATAGTTGAACAGATAATAACCGGCATAGGGAAATGTTGTGTTACTTTTTTGAGGAAAGATATACCGTCTAGTTTAGGCATGATTATGTCTAAAGTCATGACGTCTGGTTTGAGATTTACCAACATGTCACGTGCTTCAAAAGCATTTGCTGCCTGTCCACAAACTTCGTAACCAACGATACTGTCAATTGTACTTGTTAGTACTTTTCTAACTAGTGCAGAGTCATCAACCACAAGGACTCTTTTGTTCTTTACTTTTCCTGAGGAAATGTCTTTTTTAAGTTTTGCTTCTGCCTCTCCAGCTCGAGCAATTTCTTCGACTTTAACATTTCCACTATCTGTATTGAAGTAAATTCTGTAACCTTTTTTGCTACCGACAATCTTTTCTTTGATAGGTATACCGACTCCAGCTAAAAACTCTTCTGCAGCTTGTATGTTTCTAGCGCCAATTTGAGTATCTGTTCCGACATCCGATTGTAAAGGGTTTGCTCCACCGTACACTTTTGCGACATAGTGTGATCGCTCAGCATCGACGGCGAACAGTGACTGTGCTATAAGATTATTTGCTGTGTTGCCGTAGCGACCTCGACTTAATTTATCGATATTTTCTCCACTAGGGAAGACATAGTGGTTCATACCAGCTAAGCCACTGATCTTATTATGGAGGCATATAGAAACGCAAGAACCTAAGACGGTGACTAGGTTCATGGGCTTTTTGGTGACGTGAAACTCACCTGGTAATAAAAATTTCTTTTCCATTGTTATCTCCTCAAACTGTTTCAACTGAAGTTTCTAAAAAATTTGCTAAATCGAGAACCAAAGCGACATCGCCATTTCCCATAAGGGCGGCACCTGAAAAGAACTGTTTTAGCATAGTTAGCCCTTTTAGTTCTTTGAGTACCACTTGTTGTATACCAACAACTTTATCTGCAAGAAGGGCATAGTTTCGGCCGCCTTCTTCAACGATGACAAATATCTCCTCACTACTTTTTTTGGTGTCTCCATAAAGATGATCTGAGATTTTTACAATTGGCATTATTTCTCCACGAGTTTCGAGACAATCAAACTTGTCATACATGCGGACAATATTTGCCTTAGCAGGGTGAAATGATTCTCTGACGGCTTTGACAGGAACGATGAAGGGTTCGCCTGCAACTTCCATGATGTAGCCTTGGATGATCTGGGTGGTGATACTTTTTGGTAACTTAAGAATGAAGGTACTACCTGTTCCTTCTTCACTTTCTATATCTATAGATCCGCCAGCCTTTTCGAGTTCTTTTTTGACGACGTCCATACCCACACCTCGACCTGAAATATCAGTAACTTGGGAAGCTGTAGAAAAGCCAGGCAGGAAGATAATTTTGAGTAAATCGTCATGACTACTATTTTCAGTGGCGACACCCATTTTTATACCTTTTTCGCGAAGTTTTGCAAAGTTCATACCACGACCGTCGTCAATGATTTCGATGAAGATATACTCATCATCTTCTATAACTTTTACGGTGATATTCCCTTCAGCACTTTTACCTAACGTCTCTCTTTCGTCGTTATCTTCTAGACCATGGTCAACGGCATTGTTAACGATGTGAATAAGCGGAGCTTCTAGGAGTTCGATAAGGCTCTTGTCAATTAGAGTTTCAGCGCCGATGAGATTTATATTTATAGATTTATCAACTTTACTAGCTATTTCACGGGCAAGTCTGGAAAGCTTGTTTAAGAGCATTTTTACAGACTGTTTTCGTATAGTCATCGCACTATTTTCAAGTTTGGATAAAGTGATCGAAAAGCTATCTACATGTCTCTTTAATTGAGTACTTAATTGGATCTCATTTAAATGATCCTCGATCTGCTTTCGAGAGTCGTCGATCATTTCTCTAACGATGATTAAGTCGCCGATATAGCGAATGAAGTCGTCTAGCGATGCTTCTGGAACTCGCATAGTCTTAGCAGATACATTCTCTTTCGGAGCAGAGTTGTTTTGAGTCGCGACTTCTTTTTTTAGTTCAATTATATTTTGATGACCAGTGACTATAACTTCGGCTAAAAACTGTGACGGACCAGACCAATCATAGACGTTATCGATTTTTTCGATAAGCTTAGTTAAGGCTTGCTGGACCTTCGCATTGCTTTCTTTCTCAAGTTCTTCTTTGAGTGATTTAAGAACTTCTTCATACATTGATTCTGCAAATTCGGTATCGTCTTCTATTTCAGAAAGCTCATCGTATATATCGGCGTTCTCAGCTAGAGCAGGAGCTTCACTTTTGGTTGTAGAGTTTTTGATGATTGTAGAAATTCTATCTAGCTTTTTGATAGAGTCTTCTCGCCTATCATTAGATATACTTTCTTTAAGATCTTGGATAAGACCTTTGTCAAAAAGCATCTCGTGTAATCTTTTTGAGGGGTCCTCTTCGAGGATCGCATTTATTTTTTCTATTAATTCATCAGAACGAGAAATAGTGCCCGAGTTTATTTCTTTTGAGTTGCCGAATTCTTCGACCATAGAGTTTAATAAATCTACAGTTTCGATAATTATATCGGCTACATGAGATTCGATTTGAATGCTGCCCTCAGTTATCTTTACTAAGAGTGACTCAGCATAGTGTGAGAGATTTCGAACAGGCAAACAACCAACGATTGCAGAGCTCCCTTTTAGTGAATGGAAAATCCTAAATATTTCTTTGATTGTTTCAGCATGAAAATCACCCGTTTTGAGTTGGTGGGAAAGTTCTTGGATGGATGCAAGACTATCCAGTGAACTATCAATAAATTCACTAAGTAGACTTTGCATAAAGTCATCGCCAAACTCTGCGCCGCTTTCTTCTAAATTCACTCAACCCTCCTTAAATATTCGTGTAAAAGACTGACGCAGTTCTAGTGCCACTTGTTGTTTTATGTAATGTGCTGTTGATGTGATGCTTTATTCGACAACCTTTAACTTCTTTTTAACAACTGAGTACTAGGGTGTAGCTGTGATGTGGATTGTATAAAGTGTTGGCATACTTGCTGCGAAATCCATTATCCACGATAAAAGAGCGTTTTTAAAAATATAAATTGAGTTGGTTTTATGAGTTGGGATGATGATAACTCAGAATTGTTAGAGGGTTTTGTAGTTGAGTCGCGAGATGCACTCGATATGATTGATCCATTATTTATTGAGGTCATTGAGTGTCTAGATGAAGGTACAGAAGTAAACTCTGAAACACTGAACGGGATATTTCGCTTATTTCACACTATGAAGGGCAGCGCAGGTTTCTTAAACTTAAATGTTATTGTTTCTGTAAATCATGAAGCTGAAACTTTACTAGATCTCTGCAGAAATGGAAAAGCAGAACTCAAGAAAGGGTTCTTTGAGACTTTACTGGCAGCATGTGATGTTATTTCAAACTTGTTGTGTGGCATAGAGAGCCAAGGTACAGATAAAAACATCCTAGATACTTCAGGCATACTCAAGATACTTAAAGACACGATTGCTCAGATAAACGATCCTTCTTCAACTTCAACTACAACTCCTACACCAACTACAACTCCTACACCAACTGAAGAGTTAACAGGAGATGAATTCTCTCTCGATTTTGATATGCTTTCACCAGAGATAATTGAAAAGTTTGTTCAAGAAGGGTTGGACCTTTTAGATGAAGCAGAAGGGGAGCTTTTGTCTATTTCTAGAGGAGAATCTTCAGAGGAATCTTTAGAATTAATCTTTCGTAACTTTCATACTTTCAAAGGCAATTGTGGTTTTATGTCCTTTTCGGAAATGCAGGAACTTACGCATTGCTTAGAAAGCATAATTGAGGGTGTTAAAGATGGCGATGTTCCGATAAACGAGAATATAATCAACACAATGTTGAATACTGCCGACCAACTTAAAATGGGTCTGTTTGATTTGTTGAAAGGCGGTAAAGGCGAGTTGGAAGATAGTCAGTCTTTGATAGATGTACTAACTAGCTTAAAACCACGGTCACAAGCTAAAGCTTTTGATGTAGTTGAAAGTGAACCGGTAACTAAAACAGAAAAAAAACTCGCCGCTGGAGATAAGTCAGTTCTATATGTCGAGGATGACCCAACATCGAGAATGTTGGTAACCAAGATTTTAGAGAAAAATGGATTCCACTGTATCGCTTGCGAGACAGCTGAAAGTGCTCTTGATGTCCTTAAAAACTTGAGCGCTGATGTAGATGTTATCTTAACAGATATAAACTTGCCGGGTATGTCGGGTAAAGAGTTTATTTCGGAAGTGACTTCAAAATATAATTCTATGCCAGTTATAACTTTGTCTGGAGACAAAGATCGCGATTTGCTAAAAGACCTTATGAAGTTGGAAGTTTATGGTTTTGCTGACAAGCCAGTACAAAAAGATGAACTACTGCAGTTACTTCAAAATGCTATCACTCATGGCATGCGTAAAAAAATACAGAGTAACACAAGTACTTCCGCTGCACCATCCACGACAAGTAAAGCCTCAAAAGTTAAGAGGGATATTCGCGTAGATTTATCTAAACTCGACATGCTTATCGATCTTGTCGGCGAGTTAATTATAGCAGAGTCTATGGTTACAAAACATCCAGACTTAGAAGGTTTAGAGCTGAATGGCTTTGAGCGAGCAGCACACCGTCTACACCTGATCACAAATGAATTGCAAGATATAGCCATGGCAGTCCGTATGATTCCGGTTTCTGGAGTGTTTAAGAAGATGTTGCGCCTAGTTCATGATGTTTCTTTAAAAATAGCTAAACCGATAAAGCTTCATCTTGAAGGTGAAGATACAGAGGTTGATAAAGTTGTAGTCGACATGATTGCCGACCCACTTGTACACATGATTCGTAACTCAGCGGATCATGGTATAGAAACACCAGAAGAACGCCTTGAAGTTGGTAAACCAGAACAGGGAACGATTCTCTTGGCCGCAGAGCAAAGAGCAAGTGAAGTTTTAATTATCATACAAGATGATGGAAGAGGCTTAAATAAAGAAAAGATCTTAGAGAAGTCTAGAGCCAATGGTCTCATAGGAGATAATGATGAGTCTTTAACTGACCAAGAGATATGTCAGTTGATTTTCGAACCTGGTTTTTCAACTGCCGCTGAAGTTACGGACCTTTCAGGTCGTGGTGTTGGTATGGACGTTGTTAAGAAGAATATTGAACAAGTTAAAGGTCGAATTGAGATACAAAATAACCCAGGTAAAGGCTGTAAATTCATTATTCATATTCCATTAACTCTAGCAACTATCGAAGGTATGTTGGTGAAGGTTGGGACGACAAAATACACTATTCCGATTACATCAATTCGTGAATCTCTAAGACCTGCCCAAAGTATGATTACAGTGCGCCCAGATGGTCAAGAGTTTGTTAAAATCCGCGAATCCATGCTTCCAGTTTTTAGATTACACACACTACACGATTTAGTGCCAGACAATTACGACTTAACTCAAGGAATTCTCATAGTCCTTGATTTGTTAGATGGACCGATATGCCTGTTTGTAGACTCCATACTTCATCAGGTGCAAACGGTTATAAAGAGCCTATCAGGCTATATGGGAAGTGTTAAAGGGATCTCCGGATGCAACATTTTAGGGAATGGCGAGGTCGCGCTCATTCTTGATCCGGAATCGATATTAAAATGCCTGCCTTCAGACTTGAAGCTGGTTGAAGCAGGATAAGAGGAGAATATGATGAGTTCTGAGAGTGAGCTAGCAATGGAAGAGGACCAAGATACACAAAAGGATAAGTATCTAACTTTTCACATAGGGTCTGAAGAGTATGCGATCGAGATCAAGTATGTAACTGAGATAATAGGCATGTTGAAAGTTACCGAGGTACCTCAAACGCCAGTCTATATAAAAGGGGTTATAAATCTTCGGGGTAAGGTTATACCAGTTATGGATATTCGCTTACGATTTGGGATGGAATCAAGAGAATATGATGAACGAACGTGTGTGATTGTCGTTCATATAAATGAAAATACTGTCGGCTTGGTCGTTGATACAGTTTCTGAGGTTTTAGATATACCTCATTCAAGCATTGAAGCTTCAGGGCAACTATCGAATTCAACAGATAACAATTTTATCAGTGGTATGGGTAAAGTTGAAGATAGAATTAAGATGGTTGTAGATGTTGACGCCCTCTTATTCCGAGACCGCGAACAAATAGAAGCCATGACGGCTCAGGAGGAATAACATGGCGTCTTTAGAAGATATAAACCTAGTAGATTTAAGGTCAGGCTTTGGCTTAGTTTCAGGTAAGCTAGATGATCTGACGACAGAGTTTTACCGAGAACTTTTTGAACGATGCCCAGAGGTAGTTCCTCTGTTTGAAAACGTTGAAGTGAATGAGCAGAAGAAGAAACTTGCAGCTTCCTTAAACTTAGTGATGAATTCTTTAGATAAACCAGATGCTCTTGTTGGAGCTCTTAAAGAAATGGGCAAGAGACACCAAGATTATGGCGCCCAAGAAGGTCACTACCCTGCCGTTAAGGAGACTTTGCTGGATGTGATGAGAGTCACAGCTGGCGAATCTTGGACAAATGACATGAGCCAAGCTTGGGATACAGCTTTAGATGTTATAGCGGAGGTCATGTTGTCAGCTTATGAAGTTGAGATTGGGAGAGATATAGCGGACGATTTCAGTGAAGGGGACTTATTAGCAGAAGTAAAAGAGCAGAAGAGCGAAATAGAGAATTTAAAAGATCTTGAGGAAGGAGAATGTGACATGTCGAATGAGATACAATACCTAAATGGAGTGGTAGACGCAATTGGCCGCTCGCAAGCTATCATCGAGTTTAATCTTGATGGAACAATTATAACCGCCAATGACAACTTTTTGGTAACTTTGGGTTACACACTTCCTGAAGTACAGGGGCGTCACCACAGCATGTTTGCTGAGCCACAGTATGCAAACAGCATTGAGTACCGACAGTTTTGGGAAAAACTAAATCGAGGAGAGTATGACTCCGGACAATATAAGCGTTTTGGGAAAGGTGGTAAGGAGATTTGGATTCAAGCATCTTATAATCCAATCTTGGATGAAAATGGTAAGCCAACGAAAATTGTAAAGTTTGCAACGGAGATAACTGAAACTCGAAAAGCTGCAACACTTAGTTCAGTAGTTATAGGTTCTGCAACAGCGATGATGACTTGTGACAGGGATCTGAATATCACGAGTGCAAACCCTGCGACAGTTAGGATGATTAAAGAAAACTTAGCAAGTTTTCAGCAACAGTTTGCTGGTTTTAATTTAGAAAATTTGATCGGGTCCAATATTGATCAATTTCATGTAAACCCTGCTCATCAACGTCAAATCTTAAGTGATCCAAATAACCTTCCTCATAAGGCGGATATAAAAGTAGGTCCATTGACTTTTGAGTTAAATATATCGGCATTAAAAGATATTGAAGGCAACTATACAGGTTGTGCTTTAGAATGGGCAAATGTGACTGCATCTCGAGCTTCAGCAGCG
This sequence comes from Lentisphaeraceae bacterium, assembly GCA_021232515.1. Lineage (GTDB taxonomy): Bacteria > Verrucomicrobiota > Lentisphaeria > Lentisphaerales > Lentisphaeraceae > JAKVBD01. Next base: position 38,461 of record JAJPOQ010000085.1, on the reverse strand, counting down.
AAATCTGCAAGTCTTGAATCAATGGTGGAAAGCGTTGAAACAAACCTTATGATTTGTGACAAAGATAGGGTTATTACGTATGCCAACCCTGCTGTGGTTGAAATGCTTTCAGGTTACGAACGAAAACTGCAAACGTTGATCCCAAGCTTTAACATTAAGACTTTAATTGGAACTTGTATTGATGGATTCCATAAGAACCCTGCACATCAAGCTTCATTGCTTAGTGATCCAAACAATTTTCCTTACAAGACAGAAATAAGTCTAGCTGGATTAGAGTTTGGTCTAAATGCGATGGCGCTCAGAGATGATTCAGGAGACTTTGTTGGAGTTGCCGTAGAATGGTTAGATAATAATGACCGTGCTAGCTACAGAGATGAGGTTATAAGTGTTATTAGGGCCGCTAAAACGGGTGATTTATCAAAGCGTGGTGATGTTACTTCCATGAGTGATATTTATAAGCCAATGCTACAAGGTATAAACGACATAGTTGATGCAATTGTAGCACCTGTGGCAGAGTTGAAAGAACGTCTAATTAGTGTTGCGGATGGCGATTTAACTGCCTATGTCACAGGAGAGTATGAAGGTGATCATGAAGCCTTGAAGATGGCGCTAAATGATACATTGAATAATCTAAATGAGATAATGCACTCAGTGAAAACATCTTCAGAGCAGATGGCACAAGGTTCGGGTCAAGTAAGTGACTCTTCTCAGTCTATCTCTCAAGGTGCGACAGAGCAAGCCGCTTCCTTAGAGCAAATAACCGCTTCGATGAACGAGATGTCGAGTCAAACAAAGCAAAATGCAGATAACGCAAATCAAGCAAATCAATTAGCTCAGTCAGCTCAGTCAGGTGCAGAGAAAGGCAATGAGATGATGAATAACATGCTCGGTGCGATGAGTGAAATAGACGATTCGGCGCAAAAGATCTCTAAGATCATTAAAGTAATCGATGAGATAGCCTTCCAAACAAACTTACTAGCTCTAAATGCTGCGGTTGAAGCAGCACGAGCAGGAGTTCACGGTAAGGGTTTTGCGGTCGTTGCGGAAGAGGTTCGAAATCTCGCAGCTCGAAGTGCAAAAGCAGCTAAAGAGACAACGGAGCTTATAGAAGGTTCTATTAAGAAAGTTGATGCAGGTACAAATGTTGCCAACAGCACTTCGGAGTCTCTCAAAGAGATCGTCGATGGTATAGGAAAAGTAACTGACTTGATTGGTGAAATAGCTGCCGCAAGCAATGAGCAAGCACTTGGAATAAGTCAAGTAAATCAAGGACTTGTTCAACTTGACCAAGTGACTCAGCAAAATACAGCAAATGCTGAAGAGAGTGCCGCGGCTGCATTAGAACTCTCAGAACAAGCCAATCAACTTACTGAAATACTTGGACAGTTTAAATTAAAGCAGATTAGCACCGCAGGTGGTCTCACAGGTATAGAAAACTTACCTCCAGATGTCTTAGACGCGATTCGAAACCTGATAGGAGCTCAGAGCGTACCAACATCAAGTACAACTAGTTCATCATCACCAAAATCAGTAGGAAATGTTAGTAGAGGTAATCCAGATGACATTATCCCACTAGATGATTTTGGTATGGATACAGGTCGCTACTAAGTATTAACTAACCGTTAAACTAAAAAAGCTCATTCAGAATCTGAATGAGCTTTTTTAGTTTGTAGTAAAATAAATCTTATAAGTTGTAGATAGCGTCACTTGTGAGTTTTTGATTAAATGTTGTTTTAGCTTTTTACAAATATTTATGCTGATATGACTTGTTTGTTTCATGAAGCTTTATAGTTGGCTTAGCTGTTGCGTTTGACTTTACAAATTTATAAAAGGTAGAGGATTATGGGTTTGGGAAAACTTAAATTGAAAGTCAAGTTAGTTATAGCCTTCATTTTGACAGGCATTATATCATCTTCCATTATTGGAGTCATTGCTTATCAAAGTGGTGCGAGCTCTTTGACTAACGAATCATACATGCGTTTAGAGTCGACAAGAGAAAATAAAGGCGATCAAATAGAGAAGTACTTTAAGATTCTCTCCGATCAAGTGTTAACCTTTTCAAAAACTCACACAATTACTGAAGGGCTGAGAGATTTTGAAGAAGGCTTTAGAAAACTACCGACAGAACATCCTGTTTCAGAGAAGGATTTCTTAGAGATTGAAAACGAGCTTCGACAAAATTATCAATCACTGACAAAAAAGGTTTCAGAAAATATAGGTAAGAATTACAGTTACAATCAACTTAGACCCCAAAATAAATCCTCAGTCATATTACAAAAATATGCTTGTAGACCAATTGCAGATGGGGCTATGGGTTTTGTAAACAGCAACCTTGGTTTTGAGTCAACCTATAATGAAGCACATAAGAAGTACCATCCAGTTATTAAGGATTTTTTAGTAAAATTTGACTACTATGATATTTTTCTTTTCAATAACAACGGAGATATGGTCTACTCGGTTTATAAGGAGTTAGACTTTGGAAGTAATCTAAAAACTGGGCCATATAAAGACGGTAACTTCGGAAGAGCAGTACAAAAGTCTTTAAACGTTCCATACTCACAAAAAGGTACTTACTTTCTTGAGGATTTTGAAACTTATATACCTTCCTATGGCGGTTATGCAGCCTTTATTTCAGCACCAGTATATGATGACCAGCAAAAACAAATTGGTGTTTTAGCGTTTCAAATGCCAGTAGCAAAAATAAATGAGATGATGACAGGTGTTGATGATACAACTTCAAAAGACATCAAAGGTAACTGGGAGAGTTTTGGTTTGGGGAAACAAGGTCAGGTCTACCTGTTGGCCAGTGACCAGACCTTGAGGAATGAAACTCGTTTTAAACTTGAAGATCAAAAAAACAATTTGAGCAATTTTTTGGAAGATCTTAAAAATAGTGACACAGATACAGATGTTGAGCGTTTAGCTAACTTAAAAACTTGTATCGGAGTTCAGAAAGTCAACAATAGCGAACTTACGCCTGTCTTCAAAGGAGAATCATACAAAGGAGAAATAAAGGATTATCGAAATGAACCACAGTTAACAGCTGCTCGTAGTCTAGATATACCACAGTTAAATTGGATTGTGGTTGCTCAGACCTCAAAAACTGAAGCACTAGGTCCAGTTAATGAACTTCTAAATACTATGCTACTAGTTTTTGCAATACTAGCTGTAGGTATTTTAATTACGAGCCTTTGGGGGGGCAACAAAATAAGTCAGCCAGTACTAGACTGTGCAAATGTTGCAGTTGCTTTAGCTTCTGGAGACTTTTCTAAAAGAGCAGAAATTAAAAGTAACGATGAAGTTGGTGAGTTAGCTAGAGCTATAAATGATGCAGTGACTCAAACAGAAGAAGCTCAACAATCTGCAAAGTCAGCAACTCTAAAAGCAGAAGCTGCTGCAGAAGAAGCAGAAACGGCTAAGCATATGGCTGATGAAGCCGCTAAAGAAGCAGAAGTTTTAGCGGCTAAAGCAAATTCAGCTCTAGAAGGTTCTAGCACGGCCTTTATGACTTGTGACCGAGACTACAATATTACATATGTGAACCCGAGCACGGTTAAGATGGTGAAAGAAAATCTGAGTCTGTTTAAAGCTCAGTTCCCTGGCTTCAGCCTAGAAGGTTTGATTGGTTCATCCATAGATGGCTTTCATGAGAATCCAGCTCACCAAAGAGCGATCTTAAATAATCCAGAAAACTTGCCACACACTGCTGAAATAAAGATTGGAGACCTTTGCTTTCAACTAAGTATTTCTGCTATGAAAGACTCTATGGGAGGTTACGTGGGTAATTCTTTGGAGTGGGAAAATATAACTGAGAAAAAAGTAGCTCAGATTCAGGCTGCTAGCTTACAGTCCATGGTCGAAAATGTTGAATCTAACTTGATGATTTGTGACCGAGATAGAGTTATAACTTATGTGAATCCATCAGTAGTAGATTTAATGTCTAAATATGAAACAAAATTGAGATCTATTATTCCGAATTTTTCAACTAAATTATTGGTTGGGACTTGTATAGATGATTTTCATAAAAATCCAGCTCACCAAGCGAGCTTGTTAGCAGATGCAGTTAACTTTCCATATAAAACTGAGATAGAGTTAGATGGCTTAGAGTTTGGTTTAAACGCAATGGCACTTCGCGATTCAGATGGTGATTTTGTTGGCATTGCAGTTGAGTGGATTGATAATAATGATCGTGCTGCTTATAGAGATGAAGTAACTTCAGTGATTAGTTCTGCAAAATCAGGTGACCTATCTAAGCGAGGTGATGTAGCAGCTATGAGTGATGTATATAAGCCAATGCTTCAGGGTATTAACGATATAATTGATGCGATAGTTGCTCCGATAGATGAGCTAAAAGACCGCTTGCAGTTAGTTGCAGAAGGAGACTTGACAGCATATGTCACAGGAGAATATAAAGGAGACCATGAGTCACTCAAGCTAGGTCTCAACGATACGCTTGATAATTTAAATGAAATAATGAACTCGGTTAAATCTTCATCAATTCAGATGGCTCAAGGTTCAGGTCAAGTAAGTGACTCTTCTCAATCAATTTCTCAGGGAGCTACAGAGCAAGCCGCGTCTCTAGAACAAATAACAGCTTCCATGAATGAGATGTCGAGTCAAACAAAACAAAATGCAGAGAATGCTAATCAAGCAAACCAATTAGCCCAAGTTGCTCAAACAGGAGCAGAAAAAGGCGATAAAATGATGAATAATATGCTCAGCGCTATGAGTGATATTGATGACTCTGCCCAGAAGATCTCCAAAATCATAAAAGTGATTGATGAGATAGCCTTCCAGACTAACCTTTTAGCTCTTAATGCGGCAGTTGAAGCAGCGCGAGCAGGAGTTCACGGTAAAGGCTTTGCCGTAGTTGCTGAAGAAGTTAGAAACCTTGCGGCTCGAAGTGCAAATGCAGCTAAAGAAACCACAGAACTTATCGAAGGTTCGATTAAAAATGTGAATGCCGGTACAAATGTTGCCAACACAACATCTGAATCTCTTAAAGAAATAGTTGGTGGTATAGGTAAAGTTACTGACCTTGTTGGTGAGATAGCTGCCGCGAGCAATGAGCAAGCACTTGGAATAAGTCAAGTAAATCAAGGTCTTGTTCAACTAGACCAAGTAACGCAGCAAAATACTGCGAATTCAGAAGAGAGTGCTGCTGCAGCTCTGGAATTATCAGAGCAGGCTCATCAACTAACTGAAGTACTTAAGAAATTTAATTTGAGAGAAGGTGGTAAATCAGAAGAGAGTTTGTCTTTTGAAAATTTAGATCCTTCTGTACTGAGTAAAGTCAAGAGCCTTATGGCGAGTTCATCGAAAGATACTTTACCGCAAAAACAGTCAATTGTGACTTCAGTTAATAATGGGAATGCAAATGACATAATCCCCTTAGATGACTTTGATATGAATGATACCGGTCGATACTAAGCTTGATAGCCTAAGCATATACTCATATAAGATTTTAGGAGATAGTTATGTCAAAAGCGACAGAGCATGTAGAAGATGAAGACACACTTAAAAATAAGTATCTAACTTTTCATATAGGCGATGAAGATTATGGAATATCAATTGGTTATGTAACTGAAATTATCGGTATATTAAAAGTTACCGAAGTTCCCCAGACACCTGACTACATAAAGGGTGTGATAAACCTTAGAGGCAAAGTTATTCCTGTTATGGATATTCGTCTAAGGTTTGGGATGGCAGCTAGAGACTATGACGAGAGGACCTGTGTAATTGTAGTTAATCATAAAGAAAACGTTGTTGGTTTGGTGGTGGATACAGTTTCAGAGGTTTTGGATATACCAGAAGAAAGCATAGAAGGGTCACCTCAGTTTAGCTCTAACTTAAGTAATGATTTTGTGAGTGGTATGGGTAAAGTCGAAGAGCAAATAAAGATGATTATCGATGTGAATTCTCTACTATTCAGAGATAGTGAAATACTTGAGAGTGTCAAAGCTTCTAGTGAGAATTAGGGGAGTAGAGAAATGAATGAACCAATTGACATAACGCAAAAGGAATTTTCAACCATTTCCAAATTGGTCTATGAATCATTTGGAATCATTTTAAATGATTCTAAAAGAAGCCTTGTTGTGAATCGACTTAATAAGCTTTTAAGAAGTAGAGGTTTATCTACTTTTAGTCAATATTTTCAGCAGTTACAGAGTGATAAATCAGGTGATGAACTGCAGTTGCTTGCGAACAGTATAAGTACAAATCATACATTTTTTAATAGAGAGTCAAGGCATTTTGAGTATTACTCTAAAGAGGCTCTTCCTGAAGTTACAAAAAATATAACAGATAATGACTTAAGGGTGTGGTGTGCAGCTAGTTCAACGGGCGAAGAACCTTACACTTTAGCTATGCTCCAAAAAGAATTTTTTGGCATGCAGTACAATCAATGGAAAGCTGGTTTACTTGCTACAGATATTTCTGAAACTGCTCTAGGAAAAGCAACTCAAGGTGTTTATCCAGCTGATGAGGTAAATAAGCTACCACCAACTTTGAAGAATAAGTATTTTTCAAAGTCTGGGGATGAGTTTGCTGTTAAGCCAGATATTAAAAAAGAAGTCGCTTTTCGAAAGTTAAACCTCGTAAAACCATTTAAGTTTAAAAAGCCTTTTCATGTCATTTTTTGTAGAAATGTTATGATATATTTTGATCAGCCTACAAAAGATTCACTAATTAAGAGAATGTATGATTATACAGTGCCGGGGGGGTACTTGTTTATCGGTCATTCAGAAACTATACCTCGACATAATTGCCCATATAAGTTTATTATGCCAGCGGTATATAGGAAGGTCTAATGGTAAGGGTAGTTATAGTTGACGACTCAGCTTTGGTAAGGACTATTTTACAGCAAGGGCTTAGTCGTGATCCGGAGATTCAAATAGTAGGGGTTGCACCTGACCCTTTCATAGCTCGTGATATAATCATCGCTCAAAAACCAGACGTTATAACTCTCGATGTTGAGATGCCAAGGATGGACGGTCTAGAGTTTTTGAGAAGACTTATGCCGAACTTTCCTGTTCCAACAGTCATTGTTAGTTCTCTAAGTAAGCGTGGTAGTAAAATAGCCATGGATGCTTTGGACTTCGGTGCTGTAGATATAGTCACCAAACCAGAAGCAGATGTTAGACGAAGCTTAGAAAAAATGATCCAGAATCTTATTTTTAAGGTCAAAGCTGCAGCCCAAGTTGATGTATCTGATTGGAAAGGACGCAAACTGCGCAAGACAAACAATCACCCTATTGCTACAAAAGCACTTCATGTTACAACTGACAAAGTTATTGCTATTGGCGCTTCAACTGGAGGAACTACTGCTCTTAAAGATTTATTGGTGAAAATGCCCGCCGGGAGTCCAGGTATAGTCATAGTTCAGCATATGCCACCAAAGTTTACAGGCATGTTTGCCAATAGGTTAAATAATGAGTGTGCTATGATGATTAAAGAAGCAGAGCACGGCGACCAAGTTGCACCGGGTAAGGTTTTAGTCGCACCAGGTGGCGAATCTCATATGTCGATTAAGCGGATAGGTGGTTTTTATAAAGTCTGTATCCAAGAAGGGCCTAGAGTAAATGGTCACGTTCCTTCAGTCGATGTGTTGTTTAATTCTGTAGCAGAGTACGCCGGGAAAAATGCAGTGGGAGTTATCCTCACAGGTATGGGTAAAGACGGCGCAGAAGGTTTACTTAAAATGAAAGAAGCCGGGGCAAAAACTATCGGCCAAGACGAAAAAACCTGTGTTGTTTATGGTATGCCTAAAGTTGCCTACGACATTGGCGCAGTTGATGCGCAGATGGGCATCAACAAGATTCCACAGTCGCTTGTCCGAATGTTTGAAAAATAAAGGTTGGCAATGAACACACTTAAAAGAACACTTAAGTATGCGGGGATAAGTTTTTTAGGGGCAAGTGCAAAAGCAGTAGGGGAAAGCAAACTTCAGTTAGCAATCCAAAAAAGAATTGCAGCTCAAATGGTCGACATGAAAGGGATACCTCTAAAGGTTTCTCAAATGTTCGGAATGAGCACAAATGAGCGCTCAGAACTTTATACTCAGGCCCAGCAAGAGATAAGTCCATTAGAAGAATCTGTAGTAATCGAGGCTATAAGAAAAGTCGCACCAGATTTATTAGAACAAGGAACTCTGTCACAAGAAACTTACTGTGCTTCACTTGGTCAAGTTAATCGTTTGAGAACAAATGATGGCAACGAGTTTGCTGTAAAAGTCCAGTATCCAGATTCAGAAAAAAATGTCGAACTAGACGACAAAGCGTTGAAACTAGTGACTTCTTCTTTTTCTTCTTTCTCAAAAGGTTTCGATATGAAACAATATCAAGAAATGATTAAAGATGAACTGAAGCAAGAGTTGGATTATCATGCAGAGATGGAAATGCAGCATGAATTTTTTAGAATTTTTTCAATTGATAAAGATATAATCATCCCTCTTTCATATAAAAAGTTTTCTTCATCGACATGTTTAATTATGAGCTGGGAGCCGTCAAAAACTCTCAATCAATTTTTAGAGATAGCAACACTCGAACAAAAGAAAGAAGCTTCAAAACTTATTACTCGTTTTTATATGAGCAGCATTTTTAAGCATGGATTGTTACACTCAGATCCTAACCCAGGCAATTTTGGGTTCCGTTTAGAAGATGGCCGCGTTAAACTTGTTGTTTACGATTTTGGTTCAGTTATTCGCCTTGAGCGTCGCACTCACCTAGATCTACTTGCTCTATTTAAAATGACAGTGACGAGACAGAACCCTTTGTCAGCTTTATTAGCAGTCGGTTTTGATTATGATCTTCTTGAGCCTTTAAAAAGTAAGCTTCCAGCGATGATGACAGTTCTACTAGAGCCTTTTATATCTGAACAGAGGTATGACCTGAGTAAATGGAATAGGAAAGAACGAATTGCGGATATATCTGGCGATGGCCGTTGGAACTTTATGGTTGCAGCTCCTGCAAATCTTATGCTTTTGATGCGTTCATTCTATGGTTTATTTTATTATAATACCCAACTAACAGGTTCTATATATTGCCGTCCATTTTTAGATGAGGCTTTTACAGAGTATAGTAAAGAGATAGAAAAAGCAGTGGATGTTTTTGCACAAGATATTGAAGATAGTACGGAAGAACTTTCGAAAAACCTTATTATATCGGTCAAGGAGTTTGGCTCTCAAAAAGTGAAGTTGACGCTGCCTGCGAAATCTGTTGATAATTTAAGTACAATTATTCCTCCAGACGTTGCAGAAAAGCTTTCTCTACAAGAAATAAGTCCAGAGGATTTATCAAAAAAGGTCAGGCAAAATGCTTATAGGCCACAAGATATATTTCAGTTAGAGGAAGGTTCTAAAGAAATATACGTATATTTAGTGTGAGGTGAATGATGAAAAAGAAAATTCTATTAGTTGAAGATGAAGTCGCGTTGCTAGATTTAACTGCTTTGCAGTTAGAGGAACGCTGTGAGGCAGAAGTTATAAAGGCCACAACGGCAAAAGAAGCTTTGGAGATAATTACTAAAGAGCAGATCTTTATGGTTATCACTGACTTGCAGTTAGAAGAAACGACGGGTGTTGAGTTATGTAAGCAAATTCGCGACTTGAACCCAGTTTGTTTCATCATCGCGGTAACAGGCCATCAATCTCTGTTCCAATTGATTGAGTGTAGATCTTCAGGTTTTGACGACTATTTCATAAAACCAGTAGATTTTGGTGTCTTAGCTTCAACTGTTGAAAACTCTTGGCAAGTCATAGAACGTTGGTTAAGCTTTAATAAATAAAGCTCTTAGTTCTTCATTTTTACACATAATAAGCTATTCTCTATCTGTGATTATTTTACAGTGAATGGATATGATAAATGTTATTATACTAGTTAGTGCTATAGCTCTTGCTGGTTATCTAAACTTCTCAAAAAAACTTAAGAAATCTTCAGATTGGTCTGCCACAGTGACTCCATTGGCTTCCATTATGGGAAGTGGCTTTTTGGTGAGTGCACCATTATTAGGAGGTTTAGTTGGCGGTTACGCCGTCATTTGTATTTCAATTTTACTTGTCATCGCTTATACCGTTGGTGGTGTTATTCGCTTTAATATTCAGTACTTTGAACCTCTCGAAAAGAAGAAAACGCATGAGGCTGCACACAGTATTGCTCTTTTGTCTCGTTTGGTTTTGGCTGGGGCTTACTTCATTTCAGTTAGTTACTACCTTCAACTTTTGGCAGTCTTTAGTTTAAGTTTTCTTGGTTATGAAAATCAGACGACCGCACACATTATCACAACTGTTCTTTTGACTGTAATTGGTTCAATTGGAATCTTAAAAGGGTTAAGTGTTTTAGAGAAGGTTGAGAAGTATGCAGTCAGTTTAAATCTGGCTGTAATTGGTTCACTCCTTCTCGCTTTAGTCATTTATAACATAATGCTAGTTTCTGAAGGGAATTGGCACTTGCCGGAGACGCCTTCTAAAATAAGCATAGATGATTTTCGGATTCTTCTTGGTCTTCTTATTGTCGTTCAAGGGTTTGAGACTTCGCGCTATCTTGGAGATGAACACTCTCCTGAACAAAGAATCAGAACAATGAAGTTTGCTCAACTTATATCAAGTATTATTTATGTAAGTTTTATATCACTAACAACGGTTTTGTTTCATGATGGCTTAGGAGCAGATGTTACGGCGATTATTCAGCTTACCGCACCTATAGCAGTTGTGTTACCTTTGCTAATATCTTTTGCTGCGATTGGGAGTCAGTTTAGTGCTGCAGTTGCAGATAATGCAGGAGCTGGGGGCTTGCTAGGAGAAATATCCGGTAATAAAATCCCACTAAAGTATGCTTATCTATTGATCTTTTTAGTGACAGTAATGATTACCTGGGAAACGAATGTTAATCAAATAATTAGTTTTGCTTCTCGAGCTTTTGCGTTGTTTTATTTCTTACAGTGTTTGGTTGCTGCCGCAGTCGTTTTTAAGTCAAAAAGCTTTGAGAATAGAAACTTCAAAATCGCGAAGTTTTTATCCATCAGTGTTATATGCTTAATTGTTTTTCTTTTTGGACTTTCTTCAGAGTAAAAGAGCTTAGTCTTCTTTTTTCTTAAGGCTTATATCTGTAAGTTGGATAAATACAAAGGGAGAGACGACAAGGCACTTAAAAAGAGGCTTTTCTTTATGCCACTTTTCGACTTCTAGTCCATCCGGTCTTCTGATTTGCCCTTCCTGAATATAGTTGTTTACCAAGCTTTGGTTGTCTTGGGCGACATCTACACATGCATCGACAAAGTCGAGAGTCTCGTGAACTAAAAACAGATTATCCCTTACAAAGTGGTGGTGAAGACTTTTCCAGTCGGTGACATCTAAGTCTTTTGTAAGTTTCTCGGTAAGTTGTTTTTTTGAATCTGTCATAGCACTTCTATTTACTTTATAATCATCCTAGCGCCAACTTACACTGACTTTAAGGTATTTTAACTTGTTTCATAATTTACTCTTCTTTTTTAGGTGTTAGACTTACGTATGAATGAACTAGATAAAAATAAAAGACTTATGAAACAGGCCGGCTTTGCCTCTGTTTTTGTCGCCATTGTATTAATTGTCATCAAAGTTTTCGCTTGGAATAAGACTTCGTCTGTTTCTATTTTTGCTTCTCTTATTGATTCTGGCATGGATGCTTTAGCTTCTATAATAAACCTTATTGCCATTCGCTACGCACTTGAACCACCTGATCATGATCACCGTTATGGACATGGTAAAGCCGAAGCTATAGCAGGCTTAGCCCAAGCAAGTTTTATCGCCGGTTCAGCAGTTATTTTACTATTAAATGCCGGTAACCGCTTTTTGAATCCACAGCCTTTAGTATCACTGGATATGGGTATGTATGTCATGCTTGTTTCTCTAGCGCTGACTATCACTCTTGTTCTATTTCAACGCTATGTTGCTCATAGGACAAAGTCTACGGCAATAAAGGCGGATGCCATGCACTATTTGACGGACATCCTGTCAAATGCAGTGACTTTATTAGCATTGTATTTAGCTACAAAAGGTTGGCCTAGCTTAGACATAATCATTGGTGTTGTTATTGGCCTCTATATTTTACATTCTACAGTTGAGATAGTTCGAGAGTCTATGAATATGTTGCTTGACCGAGAATTATCAGATGAATTTAAGAAGAAAATTACCGATGTTGTTTTGTCACACTCTGCTGTCTACGGTCTTCACGACATGCGTACGAGACAAGCGGGAATATTTAGTTACGTTCAGTTTCACTTAGAGTTAGATGACGATTTAACTATCATGGAGGCTCATGATATAAGTGATGAGGTTGAAGACTTGATGTTAAAGAATTTTGAAAATACCGAAACCATAATTCACATTGATCCAAGGTCTCTCTATAAGCGAAAGCCTCGGGAAGGTTTTGATGAGAGTTGGGAAAAAGATACTTCTCACGAATGATTTCAGATGATCATAGACGCAAGGCACAAAACTCAATAATTTTGAGTCAGTGCTTTGGTCAGGTCGCTCCACTCTGTTTTGCCAATGGCTTGATGCTCAGTTACCTTGATTATCAAAATGTTTCGGAACAAGCGATTGTTCTTTTCCTTAAGACTCCAAGCATCATTAGTCTTATGCTCATTTTGCCTATTGCTTATTTTTCAGACTTATATGGTAAGAAAAAGTTAGGTCAGATAGGAAATATATTGCAATCAATTGCTTTTATGGGGCTTTGCTTTGCATTAACTTTGGCTTCGGATCCAACATGGTTGATCTTACTTTCAATTGTTTGTTTTGCTTTCGGAGTCACTCTATTTAACGGTTCTTGGTTTGCTTTGTTAGATCCGGTTATACTTCCACAAACACGAGGATCCTTCTTTGCCAAAATGAGGACATGTTGGAAATTTGCTGGGGTGACTTTTACTTTTTTTGTTCAGTATTTATTGGAGAAAAATGGTCACCACGCTCTTTCAACTTTATTGCTTTGTGTAGCCCTATTTTGCTTAATTCGCATGTTTTTTTATCAGCGTATTCCAGAGCTTGAGCCGTCAGAAAACCTTGTGGAGTCTAAAAAAGGTCTAAGTGAGTTTAAGAGTCGGTTCATGGTCATTTTTGAAGATCGGCCCTATAGAAATTTTTGTATTTTTAAGTTTCTCTTTCCTGTGATCACGAGCTGCACGATCATTTTAGTTCATCTCTATTTAAAAGAGTATTTAAACTATGATCATGCCAGTATCGTATTTATTGGGAATGTTGCGTTTATTGGCGCAATAGTCGGATTTTCTTTTGGGGCTTTATTATTGAAGAAGCTTGGTATGAAAAAAGGTTTTCTATACTCAAGTATAGCTATGGCAACTACAATTATTTTATTGCCTTTTCATGGTGTTTTTAGTTTTATTCCTGTAGAGCTTTATTTTAGCGGACTTATATTTTTAGAGGGTGTTTGTGCGGCGTCTTTTGGTATAAGTGTAACGTCAATTATGCTTGATTTGTTGCCTCAAAAGAATAAATCGATGAGCACTTCTATGTTTTTGATGTGCCAAGAGTCTGGAAGTACGGTTGCTGCTATAACTGCAGCAACTTTAATTAGTACTTTTGCAGAGAGTAACTATGTTTACAGAGGCGTAAATATAAATGTATACTCAGTGCTACTCATACTGTCTGGTATACTGACTCCTATATTGACTTATCTCTTTATAAGACAATATAAAGTGACTAGGAAGAGTTAAACAGCTTCTTTAGTTTTTGAAGATAAAGCTATATCAGAAATTACCATATCCTTATCGACTGCTTTACACATGTCATAGATAGTTAGAAGAGCCACAGATGCAGCCGTTAAAGCTTCCATTTCGACACCAGTTTTGCCTGTGCAGCGAGTAAGTGTAGTAACTTTTATGCCGTCATCTAGATACTCAAAATCGACTTTTATTTTTTCAGTAAGAAGCTGATGACAAAGTGGGATAAGATTTGAGGTCTGTTTGGCCCCTTGTATGCCTGCTATGCGAGCAGTGCTGAGGACGTCACCTTTTTTCAGGTCGTTGTTTTTGATTAATTTTAACGTGTTGTTATTTAGTTGTATTTTGCCGGTAGCTGTGGCGGTTCTTTTTTCGATAACCTTTGTACTTATGTCTACCATACTGGCCTGTCCACTTTTGTCGATATGGGTGAGTATTTTGCTTTCTAACTTGCTCATTTTTAGGCCTTTATGGTATTAGAGTCGTCTATTCTTTGCTGAATTTGATTTTTTATGACAAGACGCTATTTTATATATCCCTTAATTTTTTTCAAATACAATAGCCAAATAGGGCAGGATATAAAGCAGATGCTTAAAGATACAGTTGTCGACATACTCAAGTCAGTTACTGACGCGATCCTCAAACACGAGGACGTTGGGAGTATTCTCAATAAAACTGTGAGCTCTATTTGCCAAAATCTTAAGGTCGAAACCTGCTGTATATACACTCACGACAAGAGTAACGATGTATTGCAAATGACTGCTTCTGAAGGGTACCTATCAAAGGCAGTTGGCTTAAAGCTGAAAGCGGATGAAGGTATAACTGGTCATGTGTTCCAGTCTAAGCGCCAAGTGAATATGGCGAATCCGGAAACTCATCCTTCCTTCAAATACATAAAGCAGACTGGCGAAGAACGTTTTAATTCTTATCTTGGTATACCGATGATGGCCGGTAACAGTTGTGTTGGAGTTTTAGCCATACAGTCATCACGCAAGACACGCTTTCACGAAGATATAGTCGACATGGCCATCAACCTTGCTTCTCAGTTAGCCATAGTTGTTGCCAATGCAGACATTGATCGAATTTTCCGGGATCACAGTCAAACTCTCAAAGAAAAAACTCAGCACAATTTGGGCAATGGTGACCTTAAGATAAAAGGTGTACCTATATCAAGTGGCGTTGTTTATGGTCAAATTTTCAATTTGCAGAGTGAAGAGTTTTGGAACTCGATTGAGATCCGCCAAGTAAAAAATACTGAAGATGAACTAGCTAAGCTAGATGTCGCAATTGAAAGTGCGAAGAAAGAAACTACTTCAATCCAAGAAAGAGCGTCGCAAGTGTTTATCGAAGCAGACGCATCTATTTTCTTTGCTCAGCTATTATTTCTAGAAGATCCAAACTTTGTCTCAGACATAAAATCTGGCATACAAGAAGACTCCATGGAAGCCGCAAGTTCGGTCAGAGTGACAGTTGAAAAGTACATGGATAAATTTCGCGATAGTAACGATTCTCAATTGCAGGAACGTGCTATTGACTTGATGGATGTCGGTCTAAGAATAGTTCATTTTTTGATTGATACAGACAAGAGCCTTTTTCCAACTGACGACATGAAGATGATTTTTGTTGGTGACGACATCATGCCATCTGATTTGATGCGAGTTTCAACTAAAAACATACTTGGTATTGCTTGTGAATTTGGTGGCAGTACTTCACATGCCGCTATACTAGCTCGTTCTTTAGCAATACCAGCAGTATTGGGTGTCACAGCTCTAAAAGAATCCTGCACAACTGGCGATCATATGTTGATTGATGGTGATGAAGGAACGGTTATCCTAAACCCATCAAAATCGACTCTAACGAAACATAAGAAAAAACTGGATAACAGCTTACTTGAGATCCAAGATGAAGATTTTTCAGAAGTTGCAAAATCTTCAGATAATAAACGAGTTAAGGTCTTAGGTAACATTTGTATGGTGAGTGATTTTAATCAACTCAATCGTTACCAGTATGATGGTGTTGGCCTTTATCGGACAGAATTTATGTATATGATTCACGAAAACTTCCCATCGGAAAATGAGCAGTACAGGATTTACCGTTCTGTTGCTAAGATGGCAAGTCCAAATCCAGTTACTATTCGTGCTCTAGATATCGGTGGTGATAAACCTCTGAAGTATTTTGATCACCCAGATGAAATGGACCCGATGCTGGGTTTTCGTTCTCTAAGAATTCTTTTACAACATCGCGAAATATTTGAGCCTCATCTGAGAGCTATGCTTAGAGCAAGTCAGCGTGGAAATATAAAAATTCTTTTCCCAATGGTAGCTCACTATGAAGATATAATTGCTGCTAAAGAAGTTCTCAAAGAAATCCTCATAGATTTACAGTCTTGGTATGGAACGAACTTTAAACTTCCTCCTATTGGTGCCATGATCGAAATGCCTTCTACGGTTTGGCAGATTGAAAGCATCATGCAAGAGATAGACTATGTGAGTATCGGTACAAATGATCTAGTTCAGTATATGTTTGCTGTTGATCGGGGTAATGGAAAAGTTAGTAACTACTTTAAACCTATGCACCCGATCATACTCAGTGCCTTGAAGCACATAACGAATACAGCGAAAAAATTGAAAAAAGGCGTTTCACTTTGCGGTGAGATAGCCGGTAATCCTTTGTACACACCTCTTTTATTAGGTTTGGGATTACGTGAACTAAGTATGCCTCCACAAGCGATCAAAAAAGTGAAGCCGATTATTTCCAAGCTAAATACTAAAGAGTGTCGTTCACTAGTTAAAGAAGCTTTGAAAATGAAGACTGAGCAAGAAGTTCATTCTGCAGTGACTAAGTTTCTTCAAGATCGCGAACTTCTCGGTCTCTGAAAAAAGACATAAATCCTTATAGCAGTTAGCACTTTTTCTGGCTTGCGCTAAATTCCCTGCATTATCAAACCTATGAATCAAAATGATGGGAATACTATGAATCCTCTTGCAGAACAACTGAATAACGATATTCAGTCAGAGAACAGCCACGTTTATGAAACGCTTTCCGACTTTGGTAAAAGAATCTTTTTCCCAACTGCGGGTATCCTAGCTCAGTCAGCAGATGCTAAACAAAATGCTAGTCTTTACAATGCGACTATCGGTATAGCTCTAGAAGGCGGCCAAGCAATGGGCCTTTCGACTATCACTGAACAAGTGAACTTGGATCAGCATAGTTACCTTCCTTATGCACCTTCACCGGGTGTTCCTGCACTTAGAAAGAAGTGGCAAGAGCTTCAACTAGAGAAAAACCCTGAGATGAAGAAGGTTGACACGAGTCTTCCAGTGGTTACAAATGCATTGACTCATGGTATATCATTGACTGCTTCACTAGTGATGAATCCTGGTGATAAAGTACTACTTTCAGACCACTTCTGGGGTAACTACAATCTATACTTCGGCGCTACTCTTGGTGCTCAAATTGGTTTCTTTAGTCTTTTTGATGACGCAGGTGAGTTCAATCATGCTGCTTTCAAAGAAGCTCTTATCAAAGAAACTCAGGATGTAGATAAACTTACAGTAATTTTGAACTTCCCAAATAACCCAACTGGTTACTCTCTTCTTTCTAAAGATGTTCAGGGTATCGTTGAGTCATTGAAAGAAGTTGCAGACAGTGGCAAGAACCTGTGTGTTATCTGTGACGATGCATACTTTGGTTTATTCTTTGAAGATGATGTTCTTAAAGAGTCACTTTTCGGCTATATCGCTGAAGCTCATGAGCGTATCCTTGCTGTAAAAGTTGACGGTGCAACTAAAGAAGATTACGTCTGGGGCCTTCGTTGTGGATTCCTTACATTCGCTTCTAAAGGTGCTGGCGAGAAAACTTATAAAGCACTTGAGCAGAAAGTTGGCGGTGCTATCCGTGCAACAGTTTCAAACATTTCGAATCTGACTCAGCAGATGGTTTTAAACTCTCTAAGCAATGATGAATACTCTTCTCAAAAGCAAGAGAAGTATGACATCATGTGTGGTCGCTATAAGAAAGTAAAAGAAGTACTTAAAGATGCAAAATTTGCAGAGTACTTTAAGCCTTACCCTTATAACTCTGGCTACTTTATGACTATGAAGCTTCTGAAAGGAAATGCAGAAGCATTCCGTAAGCACTTGATGTCTACTAAAGGAATCGGCGTTATCGCGATTGGAGAATCAAATGTCCGTGTAGCTTTCTCTTGTATCGAAGAGTCGCAAATCGAAGACCTTTTCGAGAAGCTCTACGAAGCTGTTTGTAGTTTCGAGGCTTAAGCTTAAAAAAAGAAAACTGCACATCGTAAAATGTGCAGTTTTCAAATGGTGTGTATGTATAGGATAGCAAGTATTAGTTGCTGATATAATAATACCCGCTTTCCATTGATTCGTACAACTATATTTGTCTCCTATTATTGCCTTCTAGTCCTACTTATAATCGCCAATCCTCAATATTTATAAGTTTTCCTTTTTCTAAGGAAATAATCACCACTCTTGTCACAATTTATTTTTACGAAACGCATAAAAATAAAAGGTGAAATGTCTCTTTAAAAAATACATAATTGATCTAAACAAATTTTTCGTAAATGATGATTAATCGTAGGTCTATGTATGTGGTCAGTTCTACAATCAGGTGAAGATTTATTACCAGTACAGCAATTTCTAGTTGATAAGTTAGAACAAAATCTATCGATCAACAATAAAGCATCGATTCTCAGTCCAAAGCAAAATTCGATTAATCGAGCGGTTGCTGAGTACGTTGTTCGTTCACAGAAACGGGCTTTAGTATTGACTTCCAATCCTAAAAATTTTCAAAGCTGGCGGAATGTAATTCAGGGGTATACCGGACCCGAAGAATTATCTTCAGCAGTAAGTGACTTAAAACTTAAGAGTGAATTGACTCCATTTACTTTAGCTACGTATGGCCAACTATGTAATCCTATGAATGCAACATCAGACGAGAAGTACTCATCTAGAACATACTGGGAGTATGAAGTAGCTTCAGTTGGTGCATGGGATAAAGAAAACGATAACATTGGCGACTACGACGCAGTTAAAGAAACTGAAGTCATGCTAAATGACCAAGCTATACGTCAGACAGCCTCATATAATGAAAGATTATTGCGATTTATAGAAGTCCCGGAACATGTGGATTTAGAGGAAAGTGGTTGGCTAAGTCTTAATTTTCAGGGCTTTAAAGATAAGTTTGCCAACTCAGGTTTAGACTTAATTATTTGTGATGAATCTTATAAAGTTACCGGCGTTTGGGCGGAAGTTTTAAACCATCTAGCTCGTCAATTAGACAATGTTGAGATAATAAGTATAAGCCCTCTTCAAGTAAACTATTCAGATTTAAGTCCTCGTAACTTTCAACTGCAGACATCTTTATTTGCCAGTCATCCAATTGTAGTTAAGCTGCCAATGATGGTAAGAGACGGTTGCATCAAAGCATACCGAGGCTTGATAAAACTTTCTCGACCTACAGAAGATGAAGCCGAGTTCCTGAATCAGGCAAATGAGAATTTGCAGGAACACTTAAATAAGGTTCAAGATCCAGAGCTCGTTACTAAACCATTGTCTCAGTTTGTCTATGAAGAGTTAGAGTTACTAGAGAAAGATATACCGGGTAACTGGTCAAAAAGACGACCTTATGTAGAAGCGATATTAAACTTTGTGTCATTTTTTCGATTGGAGGCTCCAGCAACTTGGAAGATCTTCATTCAGAAGTTAGATGAAGTTACTTTTGAAAAGAATTTACCAGTTATCCGAGATTATATATTTAGGTATCTTTTGACATCAGAAAAAAGCGTGGAAGTTCGTCTTGGAGAATCTCTAATAATTGCTTTTAGACCTTTGGGTTTTGAGTTACACGAGTTGTCCATTGAGAAGAGTACGAGTCTTATCCCAAATATTCTTAATAGGTCAAAATCTAAAGAAGTTTGTTTACTACAGAGTCTAACACAAGAATTTATTGAACTTCAAAAAGACCTAAAAGCGGTCATTGTTTGTGACTTTATTGACAATACGAGTGCGTCTGAAATCTTCCCAGGAAATGAGTTTGATGGTAGTACTTGTGGGATGATCTCTATACTAAGACGACTAGAAAGCACTCCTATAACCTTGCAGCTGAATCCCATAGTTTTTTATGGCGATACTATCTACTTTAATAATAAGTACAAGGCTTTGTTATCTAAAGAAGTCGAGAAAATTGCGCTAGATTGTGCAACTGCACTAGATATAGTTCGAGCTGAAGAAAATGGTTATTGCTATATCGAAGTTCGCGGTCCAGAGAATTTTCAAAACTTCTGGAGACCTCTATTTAAAGGTCTTATGGTAAACAAGATGACCCACTGTTTGATTCTCAGTCGAGAGTTTCTAAATAACAAATGGGACGGCGTTAACTTCAATACCTATTTCAATATGTCATCTGCTTCGTCAGAGTTGTTTGGCATTCGCTTCTTATCAAGAATTCTTATGAAAGATGAAGACCCGGTTGCTTCAAAGCATTTATGGGATTTTTCATGTGTTATGCCAGAAATAGAACTCGGGTTAAGTGACTATAGAAGAGTAGCGGACCGTAAATCGCATGGTTGGCATATAAGTGAAGATGGCGAGTTTGAGCAAGGTATATCTTATTTTCATTCAAGTTTAGAAGAGAACACTAGTGAGTTTCCAGAACAGTTGATCGAAGCTGTAAATGAAACTGCTGTGAGGTTGATTTCAAAACGACAAGAAACTGCAGAGATGTGGTTGGATAAGGTGAATGAGTCAGACGCCTTTAGAGAAGTTCTTGAGATTCAACAACCGTTGAATGAAAGTACGATGGGGAAATTTACACTGCACCAACTTAAGAATAAGAAAGAGTCTACTGTGAAAGCGAGCTACGGCGAGCTTATCAAAAATATGTCATTGACTGTTATGAAGACTGTTTTAGAAGTAGAAGAGTCCGAAGAGATACCTAAGCTAGAGATAACGTCAAGAAGTGAAGGAGTTTATAGACTTGAGGTTACAGGTAAGGATAGAGAGCTTAGCGAACGTATATTTATTGCAATCGAGAATTTGTTTGCTGAGATTAAGAACCAATCATATGTAGTTGTTTTGTCTTGTGATACGAAGTCAGGTGCAAATATACTGTCACGTATTTTTTCAGATGGTGGCCCAAAACTACAGGTGCCATTTGCCGTTCCTGAGTGCTTTACGAAGAAAGTTGAGCTTGGTCTCTTTTTAAAGAATTGGCATGCGATGGTTTCAAATGACAAAATGCTTGGGCATAGATTACCTGAAGTGAAAAAGCAAGTTAGGGAGATGCAACTTGCTTTACCTTTTGAGTTTTATCCTCAGTGCCGCATCTGCCGCTTATTGGTTTAAGGTTTACTCTTCGACTATAACGTTGAGTTCAGAGACCGAAGTAAAAGGCATGTTCTTTAAGCCAGCTTTTGCGATTAAGCGGAAGTAGCGGCCTTTGAACTTTTTAGTCTTACCATCTTCATCTTCAAAGTAGATAATCTGTAGACTTCTGTCTTTATGAGTATTTTTGAAGGCTCCTTTTGATGCAGGCTGGCCCCAATTTTTTTTGTCATTACTTATATAAAATTCGTACTTGGTGATAACGCCATTTGGAAGTTTATCTTGTCTAGGTAGTTGAGAGAAGCCCACAAGTTCCATTTCCTTACCCATATCAATTTGTATCTCATGAGGAGGTTTTGGACGTTTGGGTTTCCATTGCGTGTGCCAGTGACTTTTTGGGTTATCGTCTAAAGCTTTTTCTGGGCCGCAACCGTTTGAGCGCATGTGTGAATCGACATAGATAACTTTCCAAGGTTTGCGATTTTGAACCTGAACTTTTATTTTTAGAGGTTCATTCTCATCTTGAGAGCTTTCAATTGTGGTATTTTCAATTGGTGAAATAGGGCCAGGATCTTCGGGGATTTCTTCTTCGGAGCAGCCGCTCGTTAAGGCAATTAACAAGATAGCAAAAAGGTTTTTAAAATTCATTATTAAATCCGTCTTAATATCAGAAATGCATAACGATGCAATCGCTAAGCTCGAAGTTACAACTATTTTGCACTGTCTTGAATAAATATTCAAGAGAAGCTTTCAACTTAAGCTATTGTATTTACCAGGAGTCCAAGTTTTGAAAACGAGTCAATTTGTTGTTTTATTTCCGAATTGATTTCATTAAAGACTTTATCAAGTTGCTCAAGTAAACCTCCCGAAGTGCCATCGTTTGAGAAAGTATTTAAAAAATCTTCCATGCCCTCGTAGTTATCAACTATATTTTTTTCAAAATCCCTATTTGAGAAATTCATAAAGTCCTCACCATTGTATGAAAACTCTATGCCAAAATTGAAACGTACAAAACTTTCGCTTTCAAAGTCTGAATCAACCGTATTTGTTACAGATTTAGAAACAGCCTCTTTTATTTTTTCTAGATACTCTTCGTTTTCCTCTTTCAATTCTGGGACGTCTATACCGTCAACAGCTTTAAAGACTTTGTTTAAATTGAAGGCAAATTGATTCAATGCTTCTTTGAACTTTTGGTTTTTATAAAAATTTGCATGGCTTTCATCTTTACCAGAGGAAATAGTTCCGGTTGTCATATTTGATTCTGCAAAAAAGCTTGAAGAACCATTGCTCATGGCAAAGTCAACAGTTGAAGAAAGTTCAAGCCTGCCGTTATTAAATGAAGCTGCTACGTTTGCGTCAGAGTCATTTATCCTCTGAATCACGTCATTGTAAGTGTCATTTGTAGTGTCGACTTCAATTTTTATACCATTTAGTAGAAAATAGCCATCATTTATATCTGCCAGTTCAGCTACATCTTTTATTGATGTGTTACGATCAGCTTCAGAAATAGTCAGACTGGAGTTTGACTCAGTCATAGCATTTCCCTCTTTGTCACTTTGATTAGCGCCTTTTGCAACAAGGTTTTTTAGAGTATTTAGAGAGTTTTTGAAAGCAAGGTTTGCTTGAAGGACTTCACGACGAGTATTCCGGTCTTCGCGTGCAAAAATTTGATTAATTCTTAAATCAACTTGCTCATTATGACTCAGTTTTGAGAATCTGACTGAACTTGGGCTACTGACTCCGCCGATATCCATTTTATCTATAAATCCTTTTTTGATTTATAAGGTCGCATTTTCTATGCAGACTTATTTATCGACTGTTTTAAGCTTAGCTTTAGTTTTTGTTATGGAAATATATTCCTAGTCTATGTGGCTGAATTTTCCTTATTGATATTGCATTTTCATTCTTATTGTGTAGAATGGCAGCCGTCTATGATTAGTTTGGTCTCGAGAAATGTCTGAAGAAAATAAGCAAAAATCTAAGAATACTCCCAAGTATGTACAGGTTATCAAACCTCAAGCATCATGCGGGCATGATCACTCTCCAGAAGAGGATGAGCACTGTTATTTTAAAGGTGGTCCCATGAGCCACGAAATTTTTAGTCACTTACCTTTTTCTGTGTTAAGTGTCACTCTAGGGCTGATTTTTTCCGGACTTATTTGTTTTATGGTTTCAGACTCTCTTGTTGAGAAAGCTGGAATACTAATTGAGGAATCCCACGCTGGCCACGACCATAGTTCTCACGCTGGTCACGATCATAGTTCTCACGCTGGCCACGACCATAGTTCTCATGCTGACCACGATCATGGTTCAGAAGAAGGAAAAAGTGGAGAGTCTGCACTAGGCTTTTTGTTTCTATTTCATTTATTTCATCCAGCTCATATTTTATTTTCTGCATTAGCAACGACAGCTATGTTCTATAAGTATGATAAGAGTCTAATGAAGGCAATAATAATTGGTTTTGTAGGCTCAATTCTTATTTGTACTGTTTCGGATGCTCTCATTCCAACAGCAACGACATACTTAATGGGCTTTGGTTCCAAGGCTCCAATTCACTTATGTTTACTTGAATCACCTATACAGGTTATTCCGTTTGCTGGACTTGGTGTATTGTTGGGTATAGCTGCTACTATTTCAGGCTCAACTAACACTACGATCACGTCTCATTCAGTTCATGTTATATCTTCTACTATGGCAACTCTTTTCTATACTATCGCTTTTACTGGTCGGTTAATTTGGATAAACCAAATTGGCGTTGTTTTTCTGATGACATGTTTAGCTGTTGGTGGTATCTGCTGTCTAAGTGATATAGTATTTCCTCTTTTCTTCACTAAGAAAGCCAGAGAACAATATGCACTAACTGGCCATGATCACCCTCATTAGTATTGCATAGTAAAATCGAGTCTCTAGGTTATATAAAATTTACTATAACTTTGGAGATACCGATGGATGTTTTTGATGCTATTGAACAGAGAAGATCTGTTAAACACTTTGACCCGAATCACAATTTTTCAGAAGCGGAAGAAAAGCAGCTTTTCAATGCTGCTTTATTAGCTCCAACTGCCTTTAATATCCAACATTGGCGCTTTGTTGTAGTCAAAGATGTTGCTATCCGAGAAAAAATTAAAGAAGCAGCTTGGGGTCAAGCACAAGTAACAGATGCTTCTTTGTTAATCGTTTTATGTGCAGATAAAAAAGCATGGAGTAAAAATCCAGGGCGTTATTGGGTCAACGCACCTCAAGAAGTTCAAGACTATTTAGTTCCCAAAATAGGTCAATATTATGAAGGGAATGATCGCGTTCAGTTAGAGGAGTGTATGAGGTCTTGTGGAATAGTCGCCCAAACTTTGATGCTATCTGCGAAAGCTATGGGCTATGACTCATGTCCTATGGATGGTTTTGATTTTGATAAAGTGGCTGAAATTATTTCTCTACCAGAAGATCATGTTATCTCTATGTTTGTTGCGATTGGTAAAGGTACAGCTGAGGCTAATCCAAGAGGTGGTCAATTACCTCTAAGTGAGGTTCTTATAGAAAATACTTTTTAATTTGCTAAAAATAGAGTATTTGCTCTGAAAATAAATTATCTTAAAGTACAAGGATTTATTTTGGAGCGAAAATGAAAAAATCAATTATCCGAGACAAGTACTATAAGTTTGTCACAAAGAAGAAAAAAGCACCTGCAACACTCAATAAGTTTCTCTCATTTGCAGGTTTAAAGAAAAAAGATTTCCATGCTAAATACAAGTGTTTAAATGAAGTAGAAGCAGATATATGGAAACACTCTTTTAGAGATATTATCTCCTCTCTTGAGTCTTCAAATGAATTTGCGCACTACACGTGCCGTGAGAGAGGACTCGCCTTTATGTATGGCTGGTTTGAGTTCATAGATATGAACAAACAGTTTTTCAAAAAGGGCAAAATGCTCAATTCTAATTACTGTGAGCAGTCCAAAAACTTCAAACGCTGTCGGAAAGATCTATGTAAATTCATTAAGAAGATCATGAAAAAAGGTGCGGGTAATTCGGAGTTTAAAGATCGAGGTATTCCCCCAAAATTTATGGCCGAGTTTTTCTGGGGCATTTTTTATATGAATCTTAAAAAATGGAAAAAGTTATCTAGCAAGAAAAATACTAAGCGTGATGATTGGATGGATGCAATGATTGAGAAGAGCATGGTTTTCTTTTTTGATTCACTTGCGCCAAATCTGTTTGATACATTTCTGGACATGCTTAAACACGGACGTTCAAAGAAGTGAAAAAGCTTAAGTCTATTCCTGTTTCTAAAGTTGCTCGCGCAAGTAAATTGGCGACCACTGGTATGAAAATTGGTGGAAACTACCTGAAGCACTACAGTAAAAAAGCCTTTGTTAAAGGATATGATGAAAAGGACTTAGAAAGAGACAATGCTGAAGATGTATATAATTGTCTGAGTGAACTTAAAGGTAGTGCTCTAAAAGTTGCTCAAATGTTGAGTATGGATAGAAATGTTATGCCCGAGTCTTATACAGACAAGTTCGCTATGGCTCAGTACCAAGCACCGCCTATTTCATCTCCACTCGTAAGAAAGTTGGTAAAGAGACACCTTGGAGATGCTCCAGAGAATATTTTTGAGAGTTTTACTCAAGATGCTGTCAGGGCAGCTTCCATAGGTCAGGTGCACAAAGCTACCTATAACGGCAGGGATGTAGCTGTAAAAATACAGTATCCTGGAGTTGCAGAAAGCATAAGTTCAGACCTAAAGATGGTAAGACCGTTTGCATTGAAGCTCCTCAATCTTAAAGATGGAGAAGTTAAAACTTACTTCCAAGAAATAGAAAAAAAGATGATTGAAGAGACTGATTATGTTAATGAGATGGAGCAAGGAGTTGCCGTTTCTATTAGTTGCTCAGATGTCAAAGGTGTTCGCTTCCCTGAGTATATCCAAAAGCTCTGTAATGATCGTATAATTTGTATGGAATGGCTTAAAGGTAAGCAAATAGATGAGTTCTTTACTGATAAAATCGACCAAGAAACTCGAAATAAAATAGGCCAATCACTTTGGGATTTTTATTATCACCAAATGCATATTAATAAGTTCATACATGCGGATCCTCATCCGGGAAACTTTTTGGTGGATGATGATTTAATCCTAAATGTAATTGACTTTGGATGTATGAAAAAGATACCTAAGGATTTTTACAGGAATTATTTTGCAACTGCAGATAAAAGTTTATTTGATGATGAAAAGCTTTTCAGAAAAAACTTATCCGCATTAGAAATACTTAGAGAAGATGATGATAAAGAAACACGTAAATTTTTCTCAAAGTCTTTTAATCAGTTGATGAGATTGGCTATGGCTCCATTTCATGTAGAAACATTTGATTTTGCGAATGAAAAATTCTTCATAGATTTATATGAAACGGGTGAGAAGATTAGCAAACAGCAAAAAAAGCTTGGTTATAGTCATAGTCGTGGATCTAGACATTTTATATACACAAATAGGACCTATTACGGTTTATATAATATCCTTCACTTGTTAAAAGCAAAAGTTAAGACAGGGCCGCTGGATCCGAAAGCTCTTAAGTAAGTTGTCTTTATTACTTTTTATCAACCGGGATAAGCTTTTGGAGTAGTTCTATTACTTGCTCAGGTTGACCTCTGTATACTATCCGGCCAGATGTTGAAACGACAACTAACCCAGGGCCGTTTCTGGGTGAGAATCTATTTACGCTACTAAGGTTTTTGTTTTTTTCTTCGTTAATGTAAGGGAATTTATATTTTTGTTCTTTTTCATTTGTTGGCATACCTGTTACAATATAGACAAATTCTATATTACCGGGAATGTCTTGGTCTTTGTACTTATCATCGCTTTTAAGACTTGAGTAATATTGAGTAACAGAATTGAATTTCTTCTTGAATTTTTTATCTAAAATGTAGTTAGAGAAGTAGAGGGCAATGTAGCTTACGTCCTCTATTTTTTTTTCATACTTTTTCTTTTCGGCCTTTTTATTACCTTTTTTCTTTTTTGCTTGAGGATCTAAAAGGTAAGGTTTTATTTTTTCCCCCACTATATGTGCGCTCATTCCAACCTGAGAGATAAAGCATGCAATAAAGAAAATTAAGAATATGCCCTTCATAAAATGACCTTTTGAAAATTTTTTTGTAAATATAAACTGTAAAGGCCTTTATGACTAAGCTATAAAGACCTAAAAAGATTATTTATTATTGATAGTTACACTAGGCCACTCATCAGTTCTAAAAGGAGTGAGAGGTAATCCACCTTTAGTGTAAATATTACAAATGGGATTTGTTGCCCATGCGTACCTTACGGCTATTGGTGAAGCTACGTCATCGCTCCAAATTTCAATTGTAGTTGAGTTAATGAATTTTGCTTTTGCATTACTAAATTTTTTGTTTTCTCCAGCAATAGTAAAACCAAGTAACTCTTTTGTGTCAAAGGTGTCCAAACCTTTGTCGGTATTTACAAAAGTAAGTTGAACTTTATTGCCAATTGTTTTCATACTTTTATATCTTGGACTAGCAAAAGGAATCTTATTTTTATGAATTTTTGCTAGTGGCCAGCGAACTAATCTTTGAGCCACTTTTTGTTTGTTCCGAGGATGTATATCTTTATCTTCACCAAGATCAATAATGACAGCTTCACCAGTGTTTGGAAGTTTATCCATTGTCATGGTTTGCGCTTCTCTTAGTTCGGCCCAGCTACTTTGCTGAGGTGAAGTAGCTTCCTTTTGAAAATCGGCTAATTGAACCCAATAGAAAGGAAAGTTTCCAATGCCCCATTCATCCCGCCAGCTTTTGATCATAAGTGGGAAAAGATCTCTATATTGGTATGCACGGCCAGCATTTGTTTCACCTTGGTACCAAATAGCTCCTCGCAGTCCATAGCCGATAATTGGCTTGATCATACCGTTATATAAGTTTGCAGGTCTGTGCTGGCCAGTAAGAGGATTTCTGTAGCGAGGCTTTCTTGGAGTAGGTTTATTTTCTTTTTTGGCTTGTTCTGATTTTACTTTCCACGTTGCAAGTTGTTTTGTATATTTTGCCTTGGCTTCAGTTTCATTCCAGGTAGATTCAGTTTTTTTCCATCGAGTAATCATTTCTTTGTATTTACTGTCAGCTTTGAGAAGATCGCGGTTGATCCAAGCTTCACACGCAGAGCCACCCCAGGCATCCATGATGAGTCCTACAGGAATCTTTGTGCTTTGGTGAAGAGTTCTACCATAAAAATAACCAACTGCAGAAAAGGATTTGACCGTTTCAGGTGTACATACTTCCCATTTGGAATTGATGTTTTTTTGTGGTTCTTGTGTACCAACTAAAGGAACCTTTATAAGACGAATATTTGGGAAGTTGGCGGTCATGCTTTCGAGGTCTGCGTCATAAGAATTACTTACCGTCCAGCCCATATTTGATTGACCAGAACAAAGCCAAACTTCACCGAACATGACATTTGCAAATTTTATTTCATTTGAAGCAGTAATTTTGAGTTCATAAGGACCACCCCATTTTTGAGGCTTGAGCTTTAGAGACCAATTACCTTCGGCATCAGCAACTGTCTTATGCTTTTGACCCGCTATCTCAACAGAGATAGCTTCTTGAGGTTGAGCCCATCCCCAAATTTTATTGTCGAGTTCTTGTTGTAGAACCATGTCATTATTAAAGATGTTTGGTAAAGAAACTTCAGCAGAAGCGCTGATAAGCAGGAAGAAAGAACTTAAAAATAGAACACACACTTTATTCATTATAATCTCCTATAGATAATAGGAGATTATAAGAACACAAAGGGTGATTTTATTCAATAGAAACTGTCGGTAATTGGTAGATTAATTAAAGCCAGGTATTCCAAATCCGGTAGGAAGAAGTCTTTCTGGAGCTTTGTTTTTTTCTTCAAATCTTGCAGGTGTACCGATGAGACTCATGGTCGTATTACATAAGTCTTCTCGAGTTACTCCACCTTTGATTTTGTAGCCATCTTCAGAACTTTCCCCGAAGACTTGGCCACCGCGGATCCCACCACTGATAAGAGCGGCATTGTAGACTTTAGAAAAGTGGTCTCGGCCTTCATCTCCATTTATTGTCGGTGTTCTACCGAACTCACCACAAATAAGAATAAGAGTTTGCTCAAACTTCTCCATTTCAATTAGACTCTCAACAAGGGCGTCTATCCCAACATCTAAACTAGACACTTGTTTTTCGTGCTTGTTGAAATTGTCACTGTGAGTATCCCAACCGCCAATATTAATTTGTAGCGAGCTCACGCCGTTTTCTATGAGCCTTTTGGTAAGAAGGAAACTACTTCCATAGTCACCGCCAAATTTCTCTTTAGTTGCTGCAGTTTCATTGTTGATATCAAAAATCTTTTCGCCATTCTTTATGACGTAGAGTGCACTTTTCTGGTTTTTAACTTCTTCGTTGTAAAGTTCACTTTCGCCTATTGGTGACATCTTTTTGAGCTTTTCTCTTATGCGGTCAGCTCGCTCAATAGTATTTTTGACATCTTGAGCAACTGCAAAGTCTCTACCGGCGCTAGTGGGATTAACACTGAATGATGAAAATTTATTTCCTAGAAATCCACCTGTGCCTTGGCGGCCTCCCATGCTCACATGTGAAGGTAAACCACTATCTAGACCCTTTGCTAAAGTATGTGCTGCAATTGCAGACATAGTTGGTCTATTTAAAGAGGCACCATTGGCTCTTACAGCTCCAAAGTTTAAAAAGTCTTGAGCTGTACCATGATTATTATCAGTAGATGTCATGCGCATGACAGCCATCTTGTCCGAGCGTTCAGCTAAGCGTTCAAAGTGGCTTGCAAACATAAGGCCCTCAGTCTTGGTGGCTATAGCTTCAGTAGGGCCACCATTTTTATGATTTGGCTTAGGGTCAAACATCTCAAGATGTGAAGGTGCACCATTTAGATTGATGAAAACGAAGTGTTTGAATGCACTCCCGCGGTTTCTTTCTCTTCTAGCAAATATATCTGGGCTTAAAGCAAGGGCGGCAGTCATAGCAGCACTATTTTTTAAAAATGATCTTCTTTTCATAATGTGTGCTCCTTAGTATATTCTCATTTCAGGGCTATTGATTAGCGCCCAAATTACTTCTTTAAAATTTGAACTTTCGTATGAAGATTTACGATTAAGTAGAGGTTTTAGATAGTCTATTTCTTCAACAGTTGGGTACCTAGTATACAATTTTACATAAGTCTCGGTTAACCATCGTTCCGTTGTTTTAGAGCTTTTATAGCCTTCGTTGGCAATTGTATTTATGTAGTTTATCCATTTAGAAGCAGATGATGTTAATTGTGACTGCATAACAGTGCCAGGTCCATGAAGTTGTGGCTCTAAAGAATCAGGGAAGTTATCAAATTGGAATTTAATTTTCATGAACTCAACTCGCGTACGAGCCGAAAACCTTGAGGAGTCTGCGATACCTCGTGATGCTTCTTTATCTTCTTGATCAAAAAAGCTTTCAGCCACCTGTCTGCCGGTGAGATAACGTAATTCTCTCAGAGGATACTGTGCGGTGTCGGTATCGTACATTTTATTTCTTGTTTTGTATTTTTTGGACAGAAGAATTGTACGTATGAATTTATAAAGGTCGTATTTACTGTTCTTGAGGATGCTGGTATATATGGAAAATTCTTTTTCTTCTTCAGGTGTAGCAAAGTAAACATCAGTAATAGGCATTTTAACGCCTTTACCCATAAGCCAGTTAACTATCCAGTTAGAAGTCTCTCTATCGAAAAACTTTTGGTTATTACCAGTCATCCAGAGAGATGCGCTACTCCTAGGGTAGTTTCGGGATCTTGAGAACTTACCTTTAAGAGGCAAGCTGGCTTTGTAAGTGTTGTACTTATAATCGTCTAGCCGTTGTCTTACCTTGATGCTGGATGCAGAAACCTTTGGTTCGTATATAACTAGTTGTGGATCGATTAACTCTTTAGCTTTTTCCTCATCCATACTATCTTCATCTTGCATCATATAGTAATTGTCAGCATAAGGAATTGGGCCGATATAAGCCATTTTTCTTTCTTTAAGGAGAGATTTTTTTTGTGATTCTTGGTACATCCAAGTATTAAAGTAAACTTTATCTCCAAGTGATGTAGAGCCGGCTTTCATAGCGTCTTTACGAATTTTTTTAAGTTCTACATCAGTTTGTATATATCTAATTTTTGCCTCTTGGAAAAACCCTGTTAAGCCCCAGTAGTCTTTTTGGAGGAGCTCAGGGTAAAATTTGTGATCGTGACACTGAGCGCAGCCAATTGGTACACCTAAAACTCTCTCACTGAATCTATTTGTAAGTGTATTTGGTGTATCTTCAGTAGTGTAAAACCTTACGAGGGGATTGTAAGCTTCTATTCCTTTAGCGGTGAGTATATCGTTTATAAGTACCTTGAAGTCTTTATTTGGACCTAGGTATTTTTTTTCAATGTGCTGTCTGGCTCGTTCTAGACCAATGGTATTTTCCATGGTTATACCAGGACCATAGTGTCGAACAATTTGCCAACTTAAGTTTTCTTTGAATTCACTTGAGGAGAGGAGAGAATCAGTCAGTTTTGTATAACCGTTCTTTTCTCTTAACTTTTTGTCGGCCTGAACAAATTCATTAACAGTTGGTAAACGGCCAATGACATCTAGATAAAGTCGACGAATAAGTTGGTGATCATCGGCGACTTCAGCAAATGAAAAATTTGAAAGAAAAAATATCAATAAAATGAGTGTGTTTTTAGTCATGTTTAACCGTGAAATTTATCTATAATAAACTATCCTGCCCAAGGCGGCTAATCAAGTATATGCTTGTTTGCCCAATATTTATACACCTTAATGGGTAGTAATTTACTTTCCTAAACTACATACGCAAACAAGAACTCAAACTTTACACTTTTATGGATATAAATGTTGAATATTATTTCAATGATTGAAATTATGTGTAAGAAGTAAGTTTTAGCTCTCTATCACTTTGAAAGTTTCTTGTGGTTGAGTTTTCCTAGTACTTTCCAGTCGCCATCTCTCATGGTTAATTACTAATAGGTAAACCCTCGGGTTTTCCGGGTTGACTCCTCAAGTTTTACTTTTGCGGCATTCAGTTAAAGTCCTTTACGTGAACCGCCAAAGTATCACGTAAAAGAGAAGTCCATGACAGACTATTAAAGCTTAAATTACACTAAATGGGATTGCAAATATCATGTGGTATTCATTCTCAAGTATCGTAAAAAAGCGCTCTTTGGAGCACTTTGTAAAGACTTAGACTCTATATTTTACGAGTTGGTTCGTCAAAAGGGCTGCAAGATAGAAGAAGGTCATATCATGCGTGACCATGTTCATATGTTAATCTCTATTCCACCTAAGATGAGTGTTAGTAATCTTGTTGGTTATCTAAAAGGTAAAAGTGCAATTTATATTGCACGTAACTTTAGAAGTAAGAAGAAAAATTTCACAGGAGAAAGCTTTTGGGCTCGAGCTTATTTTGTAACAACTGTAGGGCATGATGAATATATGGTTAGGAGTTACATAAAAAACCAAGAGAAAAATGATAAAAAGAAAGATGACGACAACCAAGGAAACTTATTTTGTGAAGTTTAACTTAAGATAGTTTATTAACCGCTTTGAGCGGTTCAACTTTCAAGCCTCCGGCTCTGCCGGAGGTACATGACTTGTACAAGGAATCAACTTCCGGGAATGGCAAGTTTAGGTTCTTGGTTGAGTCATGGACTAGGTAGTCTCAATAAGAACTTATCAGAATTTGTCGTTTTAAATTGCTTGAAGTGGTCAGGAAAAGTAAATGTTCAAGGTCTTTGAAGTCGCCTTTGGGGATCGGGATTTCTTCCCTCAAAACATCAAGGAGTCAACTTTCGCTCTAGTGGCGATCCCGTTTTGTACTTATCAAATCTTACTGGAGTAAGTCGAGATGTAAGAAGGAAAATGATTGATTTGAGCTCTAGGATTAATCAGAACCATTTTGAGAAAGTGGGAGACCCTGAGATACAAACGACTATTGCTCAACAATAAATGGCTTTTAGAATGCAGGAATCGATTCCAGCAGACACAGATGTTGCTAGTGAACCTGACCACTTAAAGAAACTTTGTGGTAAGGATGTAAGTACTCCAGGAACCTTTGCATACAATTGTTTGACGGCGCGAAAACTTGTTGAAAATGATGTGCGTACAGTGCAGCTGTTTCATCGTGGTCGGGACCATCATAGTAGGTTGTCTGAGAATATGAAGGGCCTGTTTCAGGATATTGACCAAGTCAGTGCAGGTTTAATAAAAGAGCTTAAACAGCGAGGACTTTTAGAAGACACTCTCGTTGTTTGGGGCAAACAGTTTTTAGTCAGGGTAAGTTAACTCAGTCTGATTATGGTCGAGACCATCATCCATGTTGTTTTTCTATGTGGATGGCTGGTGCAAGAGTTAATCCAGCTCATATGGTTAAGGGTACTTTGAGTTAACTTTTCTCTGCTTTATAAAATGCTGGTTTCCCTTACCAATTTTGTCCAAGGCTGTTATATTCGGGGACGAAATTTTTTAGAGTGATTTATTAGCAGGATTTTTATTGATATGAGCGATTCAAATATTAGAGAATATAACCCGGCAGAAATTGAGCCAAAGTGGCAGAAGTTTTGGTTGGAAAATAAGACTTTTAAAGTCGAAAAAGATGAAACAAAACCAAAGTTTTATGCCTTAGATATGTTTCCTTATCCATCAGGTTCAGGCCTCCATGTTGGTCACCCAGAAGGATATACTGCATCCGATATTATTTGTCGCTATAAGAGAATGAAAGGTTTTAATGTACTTCACCCGATGGGTTGGGATGCGTTTGGACTTCCTGCTGAACAGTTTGCGATACAAACGAATACTCACCCAGCTATTAAAACTGAGGAGAATGTAAATAACTTTCGCCGTCAGATTCAGTCGCTAGGTTTTTCATATGATTGGGATCGCGAGATAAACACAACTGACCCAAAGTACTACAAGTGGACGCAGTGGATCTTCAAGCAGCTTTACAATAAAGGCTTAGCCTATATTGATGAGGTTAATGTTAATTGGTGTGCAAAATTAGGTACAGTACTTGCCAATGAAGAAGTTATTAATGGGCGAAGTGAGCGTGGAAATCATCCAGTAGAAAAAAAACCTATGCGTCAGTGGATGTTTAAAATCACTGAATATGCAGAGCAGCTACTTGAAGGTTTAGAAGATCTGGATTGGCCGGAAGGCATCAAAGAAATGCAGCGTAACTGGATTGGGAAATCAATCGGTGCAGAAGTTGATTTTGTGGTCGATGGCCATGATGAAAAAGTGAGAGTTTACACAACTCGCCCTGACACGTTGTTTGGTGCGACTTATATGGTCCTTGCTCCAGAGCATTCACTAGTTTTGAAGATTACGACAGACGAAAAACGTGCTGAAGTGGAAGAGTACGTCAGCGCTGCAAAGTTTAAGTCAGATTTAGATCGTGCAGAAAGCAAAGAAAAGACTGGTGTTCACACAGGTGCTTATGCGATCAATCCAGTAAATGGCGAAAAAATTCCAGTTTGGATCTCTGACTATGTTTTAGTTTCTTACGGAACTGGAGCAATCATGGCTGTTCCTGCTCACGACACTCGTGACTTCGAGTTCGCCGAGACTTTTGGGATTGACATTAAGTGTATCATTGAGCCAAATACAGCTGAAGCTAAGGCAGGCGACATAGATGTTGCATCCGTGCTAGCAGGTAAAGCTTGCTGGACTGGAAATGGTCAATTAATTAATTCTGCCAATGACGATGGCTTGGAGCTTAACGGCCTAGAAGTTAAAGATTCTAAGAAAGCCGCAACTGAGTGGCTTGCCGCGAGAACGCTCGGTGAAGAAAAAGTTAATTACAAACTACGCGATTGGATCTTCTCTCGTCAGCGTTACTGGGGAGAACCATTCCCAATAGCTCATATGGAAGATGGAACTATTAAAGTTCTTGATGACGAAGAACTTCCGGTAACATTACCAGAAATGGAGGACTTTAAGCCATATGAAACTGGTGAGTCAGCTTTAGCGCGTGCTGAAGATTGGTTAGAGTACACTTGCCCAAAAACTGGTATGAAAGGTCGTCGTGAGACAAATACCATGCCTCAGTGGGCAGGTTCTTGTTGGTACTATTTACGTTATATCGATGCTTGTAATGATGAAGAAGCCTTTGGTAAAGAAATAGAGAATTATTGGATGCCTGTCGATCTATATATTGGTGGCGCAGAACATGCAGTACTTCACTTACTTTACTCTCGTTTTTGGCATAAAGTTCTTTTCGATCTGGGTATAGTGTCGACTCCTGAGCCATTTCAGAAGCTTTTCAATCAGGGCATGATCCTTGGCATTTCATATAAAGACCAAAGAGGTTTCCTTGTCGCCAATGACCTAGTTGATGAGAAAGATGGAAAGTACTTCCATAAAGAAACTGGCGAAGAGTTAGAACAGCTTCCAGCGAAGATGTCTAAAGCTTTAAAAAATGTTGTTAATCCAGATGACATTGTCAATGAATTCGGCGCAGACAGCTTAAGGCTTTATGAGATGTTTATGGGGTCTTTAGAAGCGACAAAGCCTTGGGATACAAAAGGTGTTGAAGGCGTTAACCGTTTCTTAAGGAAAGCTTGGAACTTTGTGATTGATGCTGATGGAAATATTCGCGACTGCATCAAGCCAGATGTGGAACTTAGCAAAGAATCTCGTCGTGTACTTCACCAGACAATTAAGAAGGTTGGTAACGATATAGAAGAGTTTGGTTTCAATACAGCTATCTCACAGATGATGATTTTCCTTAATGAATTTGCGAAAGTTAAAGAGATCCCAAAATCTGCAGTTGAAGATTTTGTGAAACTATTATCATCATTTGCTCCTCACATAGGTGAAGAACTTTGGCAAAAGTTAGGTAATACTGACACTGTCGCTTATGCTGCATGGCCTGAGTACAACGAGGACTTCTTGAAGTTAGATGAAGTTGAAATTCTTGTTCAACTTTTAGGTAAGCCTGTGACTAAGATAGTTGTTGCGGCAAATGCAGGGCCAAAAGATCTCGAAGCCATAGCACTTGCTGACGAAAAAGTAAAATCAAAAATCGAAGGTAAAACCGTTCGCAAAGTCATCGCTGTTCCAGGTCGCCTTGTGAATATAGTTGCTAATTAGTTCTATCTAATATTATTTTCTGATCAAGCCGTTGATTCTCAAATCAGCGGCTTTTTTAATTTATACAGATGTTCCTGGGTTGGTAACAAAAGGTCTCAGTAGACTAAATAGCTTTATTTAAATATGCTCTTAGTCGAGAAGACTGACGTAAGTCAATGAAACGAGGACTAATTATTTAAATATGTAACCCTTTGCTCGTTAACTAAAAGCTGTTTTAAATTAAATTGTTAATTTGAATCCTCAAGTGAGTGTCTTAATTTATTCCTTCAATGTTAAGAGGGTTTAGAGGAAGAGGGCATCGTGCGTATATTTTTCATATTTTTCTACATGTTATGTTCCATTGGTTTTTCGATCGAGGAACTTGAAGGTCAATTTAATACTCAGATTTTGATAGATAGTCGAATCGGCTATGCTTTTTACTATAAAAATGGTCGCTTAGTTCAGAAGCAAAGTTTGATAGATGAAGAGTACCGTAAGGCTGTTCGTGAAAGTAAATTAGATATTTTTTGGAATGCTCCAGAGTTAAAGGTTGATAGAAGTTTAACCATTCCGGTTCCAGTGAAAATTACTGGCTTTAGAAATCTAAACGGCACAGCGGAAAATTTTAGGGAGGCGGGTTTTAGAGAATGGGCGGCTTATTTTGCAGGACAGCTGTATTCAGACTGTTTACCTTTCAAAAGTTATCATTTTTTCAATACAGCTATCGTGAAAGACAAGTTTGATTTAGAACCTTCAGATATACCATTTAAAGCAACTATAGATCGCGGTGGTTCCATTGAGTTAAAGCGGAAGAGAAATCGAGAAAATTTAAAGCACGCAAGCTTAACAGATACTAAAGCTTGGCTTAAAAAGTTTATGAAGCTTGAGATGATGTTGTGGGGCAGTTATCGAAATGGTTTGTCATTTGTAGCTTTAGAGCCAGGAGAGACTATCCCTTCGGGAAGTCAATACTCTGGAGCAGAGTTTCTCACTAGCAGTGCAGGAGTTCAGGTACTAACGAAAAACCTTCTTCTTGGTAATGGAATAGTTGCAAGATGTAAAGTTTCTGGAGGGTCTACAACTGTAAATATATTTGGAACACATGGTCAGCAAGTTTATCTGTCGAATTGGGGGAGAGTTTATAAAGGTGTCATGCCTAAGTTTGGTGATTTTAGATTTTATAATACTCTATGTCTGATAACGCCAACTAGAGATGAATTAGGTAAAGCTGTAACTGGGTTAGAGAAAAGTATTGCAGGTGGAGAGGCCATGCCTGTGTTGGGCGAGGTTGAGGAGAAAGTTGAGATTCCATCAGTTCCTGTGGTGACAGCCAAGCAGATATTTGCAAACCCTCAGAGCTTTAATGGCAAGCAAGTTCTAATTATTGATAAGATTGATAATACGTTTACTGCTGATGTAGTTATAGATGATTTAGAAGTAAAGTTGAAAACGGGTCATGTGATAATAGCAAAAGGCCAGAGCACAATTGCTAATCGTAATTTTTATTATGAGGAATCTGAGCTGAAGAAAGTCAGAGAATATTTGATTTTAGGTACTGTGGTTCATGAACCCAATCGGCATGAATTGAAAAAGCACCAAGTCAGAGTGTTAGAGGCTGTAATCTTGGATTTTTACAAATGAAATATTTAATTATAATTTTTTGTTTCTTGTCGTCACTCTCAGCGAAAGAGAAATACCTTTATGATATGTCTGGCTTGCCACATGTTTTGGTAAACCTTCAAAAAGGTTACGTGGCATTTAAGTTAAGTAATAAAACTGTTTACAAGAAATTGAATGACCCTGAGTATCTTACAGCTTTAAAGTCGGGACAATTAGATCGATTGCTTCGTAGCTCGGAGTTGACTTTAGATTCAAAAGGATTTTTCCCACTTCCAGTCAAGATTGCTAATATTATTGAGCAAAAAAGAGTAGGCCAAGCAGGTATTGCTCAAGATTATATGGTCTTAGCTCATTACTTGTCTACACCTTTAGCCGATTCAGTTTCTTCGTTGACTGATGTTAGTTATTTTATAAAAGCTGTTAAGACTAATTCTCTAGAAGTTCGTGGCTTGCCAACCAATTATGAAGAGTTAGTAGACCGGAAAGATGCTTATGTATATAGTCAAGTAAATAAGACTTGCTGAATAATTTATTCATTGTTTTAAACCTTTATCAATCACTTATCCAATCTCATCAATTCGCTTTAACTTTCTCGTCTTAAAATATTGTATCCATATAATAATAGTGTGCCAAATAGCCTCGGTCAGCTTCT
>JAJPOQ010000016.1 GCA_021232515.1 Lentisphaeraceae bacterium | reverse complement strand
AAGCTAGAGAGCAAGTTAATTATGTTCATTAGTCGTTCCTTCTGAGATTGTTTAATTGTGGTAAATCAAACTAAATCAGAAGAACGACTTTTTCTTGCCTAGATTAGAAACCACACAATTCCGTGAAGAACCTAAAAAAAGAGTCTGTCATCCATTCCTACACTAGTAAAGTATCCTATATCGGATAAGACAGACGCAAAAACAATGCCGTAATTAACTAAAGTTCGCTATTCTCTCTGCAACTCTTTCTGCTGCTTCTGCTAAAAGCTCTTCAGCTTTGGCAAATGCCATAGAGTCTGGGATCATCGATGGAGCTGCTGCCTCGACTATCTCTACACCTGCATCAACTAAGGTAGCTCCTGAAGCTTTCACTCGACCTGCGATTGCCGCAAGTTTAACATTTCTGTCTTGAGTTACGTGGCTTATGCCACTTAAAACTTTTCCTTGGAATGAGGTGTCATCCAAACAACCTTCTCCAGTAATCAACCAGTCTGCATCAGCTGTGTGCTTATCAAAATCGAGCCACTCCATGATAGTCTCTATACCAGGAACTAATTCTGCATTCATAAATGCAACTGCACCACCACCAAAACCTCCAGCAGCACCTGCGCCTTCTATTTCAGAGATCTCTTTACCTAGGTCTTTCTCAACAACTTCGGCGAGATTTCTCAAACCTGCATCGACATGTTTTATCTGATCTTCATCTGCACCTTTTTGAGGTCCAAAAATGTAGGCTGCGCCATTCTTTCCAAAGAGTGGATTTCTTACGTCACAAAGAGCTTTTATTTTTGGCCACTTTTCCATTCCTGCCGGAGCAACAACT
The DNA here is from genome assembly GCA_021232515.1 of Lentisphaeraceae bacterium. Taxonomy (GTDB): domain Bacteria; phylum Verrucomicrobiota; class Lentisphaeria; order Lentisphaerales; family Lentisphaeraceae; genus JAKVBD01. Next base: position 26,177 of record JAJPOQ010000016.1, on the reverse strand, counting down.
TTACAGATGTCTATGAGTGTCTCTCCACAAGGGACAAGTTCTTTATCGTCTTTATCGAGGAACTTCCAACCAAGAGCTGCTGCGGCTCCTGTTCCGCCATCATTTGTCGCAGAACTACCAAGCGTAAGATAGATAGTTTCGTAATCGTCTTGCATAGCAACTTTCATGATCTGGCCTGTACCGAAAGTCGATGACTTCATAGGTTCAAGTTTTTCAGGATCTAGTAAAGCTATACCGCTTGCGATGGCAACTTCGACAATGGCTATTTTCTTATCGGGAACATTGCCAAACCCAGCTAAAACCTTCATATCAGCTAGAGGTCCTTGGACATCTCCAAAAACTTTCATGCCACCACCAAGTGTTTCAGCAACGATAGAAGCTGTATTTTCGCCCCCATCTGCCATAGGTAAACTCACAAGTTCTACACCAGGAATCTTTGCTGAGAGTTTCTCTCCAACTATTCGGCAGACGTCTGGCGAGTCGATAGAACCTTTAAAAGAATCAAATGCTAAAACTATTTTCATAAGAGTACCCATTTATATTAACGTTTGAGCCCAACTCGAAAGTTGGGCTACAAAACCTTAATTAACCTTCTTGTTCAAGAACAATAGTCTTTGAAGGTTGATCACAAACTTCAGAAGGACCGAAGTACTGAATTGGACCAGGATAGATAAATGAAGTCTCGACGCCCCATTTTTCGCGATTTGCTGCAAGCTTACCAAATGGTGCGCCATCTAGCTCAACAAGAGCTTTGCGAATAACTGGTTTATCTTTACCGTGACGACGTTCAACATTCATCATAGATGTAAGTGGAATACCACCAGCGATCCACTGATCTGCAGGTTTAGTTAAGTTTCTTACAGATGAAAGATAAGCTGTTTTGCCAGCGCCTAGAAGTGCTGCTGCACCGTAACCTAAGCTATAGCAGTAGTCTGCATCGAAGTTTGATGGAGCTGCACAACGACCTTCGTAACCGAAGAAATGGTTTTGTGAAGAAAAGCTACCAGTGTAAGAACCAGCTGATTTTCTTGCCGCAAGTTCAACTTCAACCATTCCGATAAGAAGTTTTTCTGTTTCAATTCTAGAGACCTGAACGTTACCGTGTGGGTCACGATCCATAACAAGCTGTTCACGGATGTTATTTGGAAGCGAGAAGTATACTGCAGCTGAAGGAGCTGTTAGACCAAGACCTTCAAGTACTGAAGTTGATTCAGCAGAAGAGAACTGCTTAGAAAGACCATCTGCATCATGAGCAAGAAGATCATTTAGTTCAGAAATAAGTGCTTTCATTTCTGGAACGAACTCAATCAAACCTTCAGGAATTACAACTAGGCCGAAATCCAAATTCTTTTCAGCTCTTTTAGCTATAACGTCAGAAATACCTGAAACGATTTCACCAAGAGTTTGTTTTTTAGCTTCAACTTCTTCAGAAACAAGAGTGATGTTTGCTTGAGTTTGAAGGCCACACTCTAGAGCGATGTGTGAAGCTGAACGGCCCATTACTTTAATGAAGTGCCAGTATTTCTTAGCAGACATAGCATCTCTTGCGATGTTACCAATCAACTCACTGTAAACTTTACAAGCAGTGTCAAAACCAAAAGAAGTTTCGATGTACTCGTTCTTCAGGTCGCCATCAATTGTCTTAGGGCAACCAACAACTTGAACGCCAGCGTCAATAGACTTGTAGTACTCAGCGAGTACACATGCGTTTGTGTTTGAGTCGTCGCCACCGATGATAATGAGAGCATTGATTCCAAGAGCTCTCATATTTTCAAGACCAGTGTCGAACTGCTCAGTCTCTTCAAGCTTAGTTCTACCAGAACCGATGATGTCAAAACCACCTGTATTTCTGTACTCGTCGATTATGTCTGAAGTAAGTTCCATGTAAGCATTGTCGACTAAGCCACCAGGACCGCCTAAGAAACCGTAAAGTTTATTATCTGGGTTTAGTGATTTTAGACCATCAAAAAGACCAGCGATAACATTGTGACCACCTGGAGCCTGACCACCAGAAAGGATAACGCCGGCATTTATTGCTTTAGCTTCTACTGCTTCGCCACTTTCAAATGCAAGAATTGGAGCACCATAAGTAGTAGGGAATAATTGTTGGATCTGTTCAGCATTATCTGCTGCAGTTGTAGGCTCGCCAACTTTAAGAGCTACTTTCGCGCCATTTTTAAAAACTGATGGCAACTTTGCTTGATACGCCGCACGGGCGATTTGTAATGCAGACTTTTCTGTCATTTAACTAATCCTGTAGTTGTCTTGGTTAGTGTGGTAAATATCCATGTATTTTACCGAGTTTGTCCATTCTTTCAAATTAATAATTGATTAAAGAATGTCACCTTTTTCTTTTTAATGAAATTTAGTCTCAAATTCATCATAAATATCAAAATCATCCAGCATCGGTTATTTATTGTCATACAGCACATATTCACACACAAAAATATTGACAAAGATGTAGCCTAAACAATATTAGGGCGTCAGTTCTCAGAGTTGACGGTAGACTACTATAAAAATCCTTGGAAATGGAAAAAATGAGTCAGAAAAGAACTTTCTTAAATACAACGGTAGGCAAAAAAGTCTTGATGTCAGTAACTGGCCTCATGCTTTTTGGCTTTCTAACCTCTCACCTAGTGGGTAACTTTTTACTACTAGACGCAATCGGCGGAAGAGATGCTTTCAATGACTATGCTCATTGGCTGATAACCCACCCTGCCATCATACCTATGGAGATAGGCTTATTTGCTGTTTTCGTAATCCACATCGTTACTGCAGTTAAAGTCAGCTTAGCATCTAAAGCTGCTCGACCTGAAAGTTACGCCGTAAGGAACACTCTCGGTAAATCGACATTTTTCTCACGATCAATGCTTCAATCAGGTTCTATCATCTTTGTCTTCCTAGTTGTTCATCTTTATACATTCAAATTTGGTACAGAACATAAAGTTAGCCAAATCAAAGATAATGTCAGTAAAACCACTGAACTAGCAGTTGTTGAAGGTGAAATCAAAGTCGACACTACTACTATAGATACTGCTGTCATTGAAAGCAAAAGAGATCTATATCAAACTGTTGTAGAGAACTTTGCCAAGAAATGGTACAGTCTCCTCTACATATTTGCTATGATCGTAATGGGCTTTCACCTAGCTCATGGTTTCCAGAGTTCGTTTCAAACTCTTGGTCTTAATCACCCGAAGTACAATTGTTGTGTCAAAGGCATTTCCAACTTCTTAGCAATCTGTTTTGCTCTGGGTTACAGTGTCTTTCCGATATATTTTGGCTTCATCAACCCGATAGGAGGCTAATGATGGCTCTCAAATCAAACGCTCCAGACGGGGATATACAAACTGCCTGGACAAGACATAAGTTTCATAATCTTAAACTAGTCAACCCTGCAAACCGTCGTAAATTCAAAATTATCATCGTTGGCTCCGGTCTTGCTGGTTCTTCAGCAGCTGCAAGTCTTGGCGAAATGGGTTATAACGTTGATTGTTTCTGTGTGCAAGACAGTCCTCGCAGAGCTCACTCAATTGCGGCTCAGGGTGGTATTAACTCATCTAAAAATTACCCGAACGACGGTGACAGTGTTTATCGCTTATTCTATGATACTGTCAAAGGTGGTGACTACCGTTCTCGTGAGAGAAACGTTTATCGTCTAGCTGAAGTAAGTGCAAATATCATCGACCAATGTGTTGCTCAAGGTGTTCCATTTGCTCGTGAATATAGTGGCTACTTAGCAAACCGTTCTTTCGGTGGGGCTCAGGTTTCAAGAACTTTCTATGCTAAAGGCCAAACTGGCCAGCAGCTTCTTTTAGGTGCATACAGTGCACTTTCTAGACAGATAAAAGCTGGTACAGTTACCATGCACACAAGATCTGAGATGCTAGACCTTGTTAAAGTTGACGGTACTGCTCGTGGTATCATTACTCGCGACCTTAAAACTGGCAAAGTTTCAAGACACGCTGGCGATGCTGTTCTTCTTTGTACTGGTGGATATGGTAACGTTTTCTACCTTTCGACAAATGCGATGAACTCAAATGCAACTGCTGCATGGCGCTGTCACAAGAAAGGTGCATTCTTTGCAAACCCTTGTTACACGCAAATTCACCCAACTTGTATCCCTGTTAGTGGTGATCACCAGTCTAAGCTTACCCTTATGTCGGAGTCTCTAAGAAATGATGGCCGCGTTTGGGTACCTAAAAAGAAAGGTGACAACCGCAAAGCAAGAGAAATCCCTGAAAATGAAAGATTCTACTACTTGGAAGAAAAGTATCCTGCATTTGGTAACTTAGTTCCACGTGACGTAGCTTCTCGAAATGCCAAGAATGCTTACGATGATGGTCTAGGCGTAAATGGTAAAGAACAAGTTTATCTAGACTTTGCAGATGCAATCAAGCGTGAAGGCGAAGATGCGATAAGAGCTAAGTATGGCAACCTATTTGATATGTATCAAAGAATCACAGGTGAAAGCCCGTACGAGATGCCAATGAGAATTTACCCTGCAGTCCACTATACAATGGGTGGACTATGGGTTGACTATAACTTACAGAGTACTATCCCAGGACTTTTCGTTCTTGGTGAAGCAAACTTCTCTGATCATGGTGCAAACAGATTGGGTGCTTCAGCCCTAATGCAGGGCCTAGCTGATGGTTATTTTGTTGCTCCTTACACTGTCAGTGGCTATTTGGGAAGTACAACACTGGATAAGGTAACGACCGATCACCCTGCGTTCCAAGAAGCAGAAAAAGATGTCGATGATAAAAATACCAAACTACTCAGTGTAAATGGTAAAAAGTCTGTCGACGACTTCCACAGAAAATTAGGTAAACTTATGTGGAACCACTGTGGTATGGCAAGAAATGAGGAAGGTTTGAAAAAGCTCATAACTGAACTTGCTGCACTACGTGAAGATTTCTGGAAAAATGTTGCTGTTGTCGGTGCCAAAGAGGACCTCAACGTAACACTTGAAAAAGCCGGTAGAGTTGCTGACTTTATCGAGCTGGGTGAGCTTATGGCTAGAGACGCACTAAATCGCAAAGAATCTTGTGGTGGTCACTTCCGTGAAGAAAGTGTTGACACTGGTGAATTCGCTGGTGAAGCTATGCGTAACGACGAAGACTTCGCCTATGTTTCTGCTTGGGAATTCCAAGGTGTTGGAAATGACCAAACTCTACACAAAGAAGAGCTCGAGTTTGAACACTGCAAGCCGACTAAGAGGAGTTACAAGTAATGAGTACTTTAAATCTTACACTCAAAATTTGGCGCCAAAGATCTGCGAAAGAAAAAGGTAGCCTAGAAACTCACAAAATGGACAACGTCTCTACTGACATGTCTTTCCTTGAGATGCTCGACATCTTAAACGATAAGCTTGAAAGAGAAGGCAAAGAGCCTGTTATTTTTGACCATGACTGCCGTGAAGGTATCTGTGGTATGTGTAGTTTATTCATCAATGGTAAGCCTCATGGACCTGAAAGAGCGACAACTACTTGTCAGCTTCACATGAGATCTTTCAAAGATGGTGAAACGATCACAATCGAACCATGGCGCTCATCTGCATTCCCTGTAGTTCGTGACCTTATGGTTGACCGTTCTGCATTCGATAGAATCATACAAGCTGGTGGCTACACTTCAGCTAAGACTGGTTCTGCTCCTGAAGCAAACATCATTCCAGTTCCAAAAGAGAACGCTGATTTAGCAATGGATGCGGCAACATGTATCGGATGTGGAGCTTGTGTTGCATCATGTAAAAATGCTTCTGCAAGTCTTTTTACGTCAGCAAAAGTTTCTCACCTTGCCCTACTTCCTCAGGGACAAGTTGAAAGAACTGAGCGTGCAATCAACATGGTCAATCAGATGGATGAAGAAGGTTTCGGCCACTGTACTAACGAAGGTGAATGTGAAGCTGCATGCCCCAAAGAAATAACTGTAGAGAACATTGCAAGAATGAACCGCGAGTTTATCAAAGCATCTGCTGTTAGCCGCGGCTAAGCAAACAATCACTAATAACATTTTAAGCGCCGAGTCAAATCGGCGCTTTTTTTGTGTAAGCTTATGAAGCTAGTTTATGCCTATTATAAGAAACTCTTATTAAGAGTGCTCAAAACATAAGATTACCTAATACATATAAGATTTTCTTTTAATATTAAGTCTTTGATTCTTCTCTATCTCTTTGATTTTAAACTGCCAGCCTATAAGGTTTAGCATAACTTTAGACTTATAATTAAGATTTAACTCAGGTACATTATATACTTATGAATGCTCCTATCGAAACAATCAGCATCGACAATGCCGTGATCCGCTTCTGCGGCGACTCCGGCGACGGCATGCAGTTGACTGGCAACCAATTTACAGATACCTCTGCAATCGCAGGTAACGACATCTCAACTTTCCCTGACTTCCCTGCTGAGATCCGTGCCCCTGCTGGTACAACAAGTGGTGTGTCTGGCTTCCAAGTAAACTTCAGTAGCAATGCTGTTGAAACACCTGGCGACCAACCTGACGCACTAGTGGCAATGAATGCAGCCGCTTACAAGATCAATATCGAAGACCTTAAGAAAGGCGGAGTACTAATCGTCAACAGCGACTCTTTTGGTAAAATTGACCTAAGAAAAGCTGGCTACGAAAGTAACCCACTAGAAGACAACATCGCTCTTAACGAAGAGTATGAAGTCTACGAAGTTCCTATGACTTCACTAGTGCAAGAAGCCCTTAAAGACGTCGAACTAAAACCTGCGAACAAGAAGCGTTGTAAGAACTTTTTCGCTCTTGGTCTTATGTACTGGGTGTATGACCGTCCACTTTCTCACTCTGAAGACTGGGTAAAAAACAAATTTAAAGGCAAAGATCTTCTGATCGAAGCCAACACCAAGGCACTTCACGCAGGTTATAACTATGGTGAAACTTGTGAGATCTTTAACAGCCGTTTCAACATTGAAAAAACTGAAATGGAAAAAGGTCTTTATCGCCAAGTTACAGGTAATACAGCTCTAGCTTACGGCCTTATCACAGGTGCTCAAAAAGCAAACCTTGACCTTCTTTATGCTACATACCCTATAACGCCTGCATCTGACATCCTCCACGAATTGGCTGCACATAAGAACTTTGGTGTCAAAACTGTTCAAGCAGAAGATGAGATCGCTAGTATTGGTATTGCACTTGGTGCTAGCTATGCTGGCTCTCTAGGTGTTACTGCTTCTTCAGGCCCAGGTATCTGCCTCAAAACAGAATTCATGGGCTTAGCTCTTATTACAGAACTTCCACTTGTTATTGTTGACGTTCAACGTGGTGGACCAAGTACAGGTCTTCCAACTAAAACTGAACAGTCTGACCTACTTCTTGCTCTCTATGGCAGAAATGGTGAAGGCCCAGTTCCAGTTATCGCTGCAAAATCTCCAGTCGATTGTTTCGAAGCTGCATACGAAGCATCTAGAATTGCTCTTGAGTTCATGACTCCAGTTATTCTCCTATCAGATGGTTACATCGCTAACAGCTCTGATTTATGGAAAATACCAAACGCTGAAGACATAGCGGACATTCCAGTTAAGTTTAAAACTGAATTGGACGGTCAGTACCTTCCATACAAACGCGATGCTGAAAAACTTTCTAGAGAGTGGGTTAAACCTGGTACTCCAGATCTACAGCACTTACTTACTGGTCTTGAAAAAGATGAAGCTGGTAACATTTGCTACGATGCTAAAAACCACAGCGACATGTGTAAAGCACGCCAAGCTAAAGTCGATGCTGTTGCTAAGACTTACCCTAAGACTGAGATCTATGGTAAGGGTTCAGGCAAAGTCCTCGTCATTGGCTGGGGCGGAACTTTCGGTAACCTTCACACTGCTGTTACTGAAATTCAAAAAGAGACTGACGACATCTCTTATGTACACTTAAGATACATCAATCCACTTCCAAATGACCTTGGCGACATCATCAGTCAGTTTGATGAAATAGTCGTTCCTGAGCTCAACTTAGGTCAATTAGTAAAAGTGATCCGTGATAAGTACGTCGTCGATGCAAAAAGCATCAATAAAATCGAAGGTAAACCTTTCAAGGTTGCTGAGATGATCGAACAACTTAAAAGTTTTCTGTGAGGATCTAAAATGACTGAATTACCTAAAAGAGATTATAAGAAAAGTGACTTCAACTCAAGTCGCGACGTCAAATGGTGCCCAGGCTGTGGTGACTATGCTATCCTTGCTGCAGTTCAAAAAGCAATGGCTGAACTTGGCCGACCAAAAGAAAATCAAGTAGTTGTATCAGGCATTGGCTGTTCTAGTCGTTTCCCTGCTTACATGGATACTTTTGGTTTTCACTCACTACATGGACGTGCACCAACTGTTGCAACTGGCGTTAAAGTTGCAAACCCAGATTTAGATGTCTGGATTGTAACTGGTGATGGCGATGGCTTCAGTATTGGCGGTAACCACATCATGCATGCTTTCAGAAGAAACCTTGACTGTGTAATCCTTCTTTTCAATAACAGAATTTACGGATTAACAAAAGGCCAGTATTCTCCAACTTCTGAGACTGAGAAAGTCACAAAATCTTCACCATATGGTTCTATCGACGCACCAATAAACCCTCTACAGGTTGCTATAGCGTCAAATGCTTCGTTTGTTGCAAGAACTTACGATATAAATCCTAAGCACATGGTTGAAACCTTCAAAGCCGCAAGACTTCACAAAGGTGTATCTTTCGTCGAAATCTTCCAAAACTGTGTGATCTTTAATGATGGCGCGTTTGATGATGTTATCGATCGTAAAGTCAGAGCTGACAGTACTCTTGAGCTACAAGCTGGTGAACCAATGATTTTTGGTGCAGAGAAAGAAAAATGTATCGTTCTAGACGGCTTCAACCCAATTGTAAAAAATCTCAGTGACGTTTCTGAAGATCAAATTGCAAAACACGATCCAGAAAATGTACACGCTTCTCAATTACTTGCTCACTTTGCAAATGAACTACCTACTCCAATGGGTGTTATCCGCAAAGTAGACCGTCCTACTTACGACGGTGCAGTAAATGCTCAAGTTGACGAAGTTGTAAACAAAAAAGGCAAAGGCTCTTTGAATGAACTTTTCAGAGGCAAAGCTGCTTGGACTGTTGACTAACTAATTGTTGCAGCCGATAACTTTTTATCGGCTGCTCCTCCCCTCCTCATTTTTCTCACAATTCTCTCCTACTTTTCGAACTCCTCTTATTTAAATCTTTTCCGAAGTCTTGTATACTAACTATCTCATACGTTAACAGGGAAATGACTTTGAAAGTTCAGGAACAAACTGAAGAGAAAATTTTAGTTGTCGCATCTGACAATGACTTCAGAAATGGCATGCGCGGAATGTTAGAATCTGCCGGCTACTCAGTATTTACTAGACAGTCTGTCGAACGCTCAATGCAGCTTCTTGAGTTAAGTGATATATTTCTCGTCGTCACCGATTACGAACTAGAAGACGGTACTTTTTTCGATTTCATTAAAACCTTGAGAAATAGTAATACTTTCTACAATGAAACTCCCATCTATTGTATCGGTAATGACAAAAATCCAGACGAATGTATCTCAGCTTTTGATGCTGGAGCAGATGACTACTCACTAAAGCCTTTAAATAAAAAAATCTTTCTAGCACGTGTCAAAAAAATTATCACTGCAGTTAAAAAGCTTCGCTACAACCCCGTCTCTTTAGAGTTAAGAGTCGACCAAGGTGAACTCCCTGGGGTTTTCCAATTCCTTGAAGCTGAAACTAAAAACGGCATTTTGAAAGCCTCCTGCCAAAAGGACATGGCTGAAATAACATTTAAATCTGGAAAAATAGTCAAAGCTGAGACTGAATATTGCGCTGCGCAAGATGCCTTAACAGAAGTCCTTTCATGGCCATTTTGCCATTTAAAGTTTATCGATGACTCAATTGAAGGTGAGTTCGACATAAATCTAAATGTTTCTAGTACCCTTATGGACTGCGTTTTCGAAGTAGATGAATTTAAAGAGACTTTAGGAAAATACCCAGATATGGAAGTTTCCTTTGTTGGTGGAGAAAATCCACTGCCTAAAAACAGCAATCGCATCGCCAAAAAAGTTCATCGTATGGCATCTAGTGGCTCAACTTTTGATGAACTGATCAATTCTATTAAAATCAATCGTCGCCACCTTATTACTTTAGTTGACCAACTTGTCTCTATGGGGCACCTACAACAAGCCGTTCTTCCGTTTGAGAATTATCTGGCAGACCAAAAAAACTACCTTCAAGATAAAAATATTTTCCCAAAAACGCTACCTTCGATCATCGATGCTGTAGAAACTATGAACTATACGGATGTTAAAGAGCTCGAAACTTTGACGATCTCAAACTCTGATTCAGATACTTCAGCGACGCCAAAAATACTTATTGCAGGTGATCACACCGAGCTAAATGACATATTATTTTCAACTATTCACAAAATTGCCGCAAATTCATATGGCAATAAAAGCCCGGTAAAATCATCTAGAACAAATGAAGCCCACACGAAGTTAGAGTTCTTCAACAACTCTTCTTTAGTACTACAAAAGCTTCCCCCGAAAGTAGACAGTATTTTCCTCAAAACAGTCATGAGTCAGGAAGCAAACATTGCCTCTATCTTCTTCATTGCATCCGCCTTGGACAAGGAGACATCTCGAGCCTGCAGAAAAATCCTTAAACAATTGAGGGATAACTATAAAGGGACATTCTACATAATTCTTCCTAAGTTAGACAGCGAAGAACCTGAAATGAGAATTGACTGTCCTTACTGTTCCCATAAACTTTCTGTTGATATCGACATGAGTGGTTCATTGGGAAATTGTCCTATCTGCAATACTGAGATAACTATACCTGAGTGTTTGGATTACTCTGCGGATTCACTGAAGCTCTTACCTGAAGTTCCTTGTGTATTCATCAACCCGATTGACCCTGAAGAGTGTCGTGACCTTATATCTCTAAGTTTAAATAGCCTGCTCGAAGAAATAGCGACCTGAACAATCTCAGTCTTTTTGCCTTAAAAATTTAGACTGAAGCCTTAGTTGATGTATCTTAACAATAATATTAGACTTTCGTACTTAATTCAGGAATATAATTCCACAGAAAATTTGGACAAAAAAAGGTTTATACCATGAGTCAAGAGATACTGGCTGTAGTTGTTGAAGACAATTTGGCTAGAATTAAAGTAAGTGGCAGAGCAACATTTGGCTGCAGTGAAGATTTGAAAAAGTTTTGTCACTTAATGCTTGAGAAAAAAGTCGAGAAAATTGTCATTGACATGGAAAACTGTGCAGGAATGGACAGTACTTTTATGGGCATACTCACTATGGTCAGCCTTTCAGCTCGCAAACAAAACACTGTTATCGAGATGAATAACACAAGTGAATACAATCAGCAAAATCTCTTTTCGCTTGGTCTCAAAAACATGTTTGATTTTACGGAAACCGCTACGGCTTCGAGCCCTGAGTGGGAGAATCTCGAAGGCAAAGAAATTTCACAAGAACAACACAAAGAGAATGTGCTCGATGCTCATCAAACTCTTATTGATGTTCATGAAGAAAACCGTAAAGAATTCCAAGACATCATTACATTTTTAAAAGAAAGCCCTGAATAAATTAACAATTCGTTAATTTCCTCAAAAAAGTACACATAAAACGGGTCACACTTCCAACATCCGTTTTACATACTTCTCTATGTCTGTATTATATTTCAACTCATTTTTTTAAATCTAAAGGATAATAATGAAAAAGTTAATTTTTCTTCTAACTCTCACAGCTTTCTACTCTAGTGCGTTTGCTGAAAAGATCGGCACAATTGACATGGACAAAACGTTCCTAAAATACTACAAAACTATCAATGCTGAAAAGCGTCTAAAAAAACAAGTTCGCATCATGGAAGACCGTGCTGTCGAAATGGATAAAAGACATAAGAAAATTATCGGCGAGTACGAAAAACTTGTTGCTGAATCTGCAAGTGTCCTTTTAAGCGAAGACGCAAGAAAGCAAAAAAAAGAAGATGCTGAATCGAAAGGTGCAGAAATCCGCATGATCGAAAAAACTATGCGTTCTTTTAATAAAGATGCGCGTGGCCTTCTCTCTAAACAACACAATCAATCTCGTGCTGATATTCTTGAAGAAATCAAGAAAGTAATCAGCATGGTCTCAAAGAACAAAGGTTATGACCTAGTACTTGATTCATCTGGCAAAACTTCAAATCTTATCCCTGTCATCATTTACAACAAAGGTTCTTTCGATGTAACTGACGAAGTCCTTAAAGTCTTAAATAAAGGCCACGAACAAGAAATTGCTGATTGGGAAAAAGAAAAAGCTGCTAAGAAAGCTGAAAAAGCTAAAGCGGCTGAGAAAAAATAATGAAGCAGCTCTCCTCTTCAGAAGTTGCACAATTGGTCAAAGGAGAGCTTCTTGGCTCTTCCCAAAACGTTAGCATTGTAGCCGTTGCCTCACTTGAAGATGCCGACGGAACTCAACTTTCATTTCTTGGGAATGACAAGTATGCGCCACAAGTTAAAGAATCAAAAGCAGGTATAGTTCTTATCCCAAGTGACTATACGATCGAGGATGACAAGTGCTATATAAAGTGCGATAACCCCTCTGCTGCATTTTCCTTAATCATTGACCATTTTGCTCCAGAGCCTGTTACTTTTGAACCAGGAGTCCACCCTTCTGCTGTCGTCCATCCTTCTGCAACTATAGCAGACGGTGCACACATTGGCCCAAACGCAGTTATTTCCAAAGATGTTAAAGTCGGTAAAAATAGCGTTATTTGTGCTGGTGTTGTCATTTCTGAAAAAGCTGAAGTTGGCGAAGACTGCCTACTTCACCCAAATGTCACTATTCGTGAAAGATGCCTTATTGGCAATCGCTGCATTATCCATAGTAGTACAGCTATAGGCAGTGATGGATTTGGCTTTATACCTAGAAAAGGTGGCCACAAAAAAATCCCTCAAGTTGGTATTGTTGTTCTTGAGGATGACGTTGAAGTTGGTTCATGCGTTACTATTGACCGAGCTCGATTTGGTAAAACAAAAATTGGCACTGGAACAAAAATTGATAACTTAGTTCAAATTGCTCACAATGTAGAAATTGGTGCTCACTGCTTTATCGTTTCACAATCTGGAATTGCCGGAAGCACAACGCTTGGAAATTATGTAATCATGGCAGCACAAGCTGGCATAGCTGGACACCTACAAGTCGGTGATGGAGTTACGATGATGGGACGAGCCGGAGTCACGAAAGACATTTCTCCTGGTCAAACAATATTTGGTTTCCCTGCAGTTCCTAAAAAGCAATACATCAAGCAGAACTTACGCATCAAGAAAATCGAGCGCCTCGAAAAAGAACTTGCTGAAATTAAAAAGCAACTGAGTGAGCTAAGCTAGAGGGTTATTCGGTTATGAGAACTCTCATTATATTTGGGTCTTACCTAGCCTATATTTTTATCCTAGGCTCTTTTCTTGCATATCCGCTTTACGAACTTGTTCAGAGTATCTTTCCTGAAGGGTCATATATTGCCGAAAAACCCTTTGGGAAAGTTGCGAATAGAGGTTACATGCTCGTTGCACTTCTAGGCTTTTACCCTGTTTGGAAAGGGCTAAAGTGCAATTCTAAAACAGACCTCGGTTTTGATATCTCCAAAAAAGGTTTTTATCAAGAGTTTAGATCTGGTTTAATTTTTGGATTCTTCTCACTAATACTTTTAGGTATACTCATTGTATCATTAGGAATAAGACCTTTTGAAAACGATGCCACTATAAGTATGGTGATAAAAGCTTTCTTCACCGTACTGCCTGGCGCTATAATCTTGGCATTTATTGAAGAAATATTTTTCCGCGGAGTTTTACTCAACTCAATGAGTCGAAGTCTAAACGCCGTAAAGGCTATTCTTTTAACTTCATTTATTTTCGCTACTATTCATTTTTTACGTAATAAGACAGATGGTGTGATTGTTGATCCAAACTGGTTTAGTGGTTTTACCTACCTCAAAACTACTTTTGTAAATTACAGTGACCCGAAGTTTATTGGCTCTTGGTTAACACTTTTTTCCTGTAGTGTATTTTTGTCTTTTTTGAGCCTTCACCATGGAAATATCGCAAGGTGTGTTGGTGTTCATGCTGGATGGGTTTTGATTTTAGGCGTAGTTAAAAAGATTACTGACGATGACAAGAACTCACCTCTTGATTGGATGATTGGCAGTTACGACAAAGTTACAGGCTACCTAGCATTTATTATTATCTCAAGCATTTGCTTTTTCTTCTGGCTTATTAAGTACAGAACTCAAAAAACAAAAGAGTAATGACAAATCTTAAGGGCTATCTTTTTCCTGAAGTATGTTGCTTCTGTAAAGTTAATCGGGCAATGGACACTGACACCTATTTCTGCTCAGAATGTGCGAACCAACTTTCATATTCCTCCAAACAAAACGGTTGCCGCATGTGCTCTGCAGATCTCGATACTGTTGTTGACATATGCCAACAGTGTATTAACAATCCTAGACCATGGCAAATGGGTATTTCTCCTCTCATCTTCAAAGGCCAAAGTCGCGAACTAATTCATAAGTTTAAGTACAACAAACAGCTTGCCTTGAGTCGATTTCTTATCACTGAAATGAGCCACGCTCTTCAAGAGAAGATTGATAACAATAAGCTTTCCTGTATCACATCCGTGCCAATGCATTGGTTTAAAAAATTCAAACGAGGCTTTAATCAATCTGAAATACTAGCTCGTGGAGTCGCTAAGCACCTAGAAGTTCCATACCAAAAGCTTCTTTCTAAACAAAGTTCTGGCCCGGCACAAGCTTATAAAAACAAGTTTCAAAGGCAAGAAAATATAAGGCATATTTTTAAAGCGAATGAAAAGCAAAATTTACCAAAAGGCACTATAGTGATCGTCGATGACGTACTAACTACCGGAGCCACCCTGTCTGCCTGTGTTAAGGCACTTAAAATAACAGGCTCTGGAGATATATGTGTATTAACAGCTGCGAGAGGATAACTTTTTATGCCGATTTTCGGAAAACCTAAGTTTGCTAGTATATCAACTAGCAAGACTAAAAGTAAAACAGATAAAAAAGCAAGTAAAGATTGGTTCAAGTGTAAAGGCTGTAGTAGCATGCTCGAACGCAAAGCTTTGGTAGAACTGCTAAACATCTGTCCAAAATGTGAATACCATTTCCCAATGACTGCTCATGACAGAATTGAGCTTTTAATGGATAAGAAAAGCTTCAAAGAAATAGACAAAGACCTTTGCTCTAAAAATGTTCTAGGATTTGAAGGTTATGATGAAACTCTTGAAGCCAAGAAAAAATCTACTGAACTAAGCGATGCTGTTGTTTGTGGATTCGGAACTATTGATAAGCAAGCCTATGGTATTGCTGTTATGGATTTCCGTTTCATGGGTGCCAGTATGGGCTCAGTTGTAGGAGAAAAAATCACTAGACTGATTGAAGAGTCTACTAAAAGAAATGTCCCTGCTCTACTAGTTACTGCAAGTGGCGGTGCTCGTATGCAAGAAGGAAGCTTAAGTCTTATGCAGATGGCTAAGTCTTCTGCTGCTCTTGCAAGGCATAGTGAAAAAGGCCTACCGATGTTCTGTCTACTAACTCACCCAACTTATGGTGGTGTTACGGCAAGTTACGCGTCACTTGGTGATGTAATCATAGCTGAACCAAAAGCAATGATTGGTTTTGCTGGTGCTCGTGTTATCGAAGCAACTATTAAAGCTGAACTTCCAGATGACTTTCAAACTTCTGAGTTTTTAGAGAAGCACGGACTTGTCGATAGAATCATCGATAGACGCGAATTGCGCAAAGAATTTTCTCTTCTTTTAGAGTTCTTCAAAAATGCCGGAACTAAAGAAAAGTCAACGGCTGCAGAAGCTTAGAAACAATCTGGAGATATAATGCTAAACAAGCAGAAAAAATACTCGATGTTTTTTAACTTTTTTTCAAAATATCAGCTATCATTCCTGCTCGTTCAGTCTACTATAACGCTTCTTAAATATGGTTGCAGGCCCTCAGTGACGGCTAGCTTCATACCGGGTCAGATGGGGAACCAAGCAGCCCAATGGAGTAATGTCGGGTACTTTGGTAACCTGCAACCACCCTTTTTCCTCACTTTACAAAATTCCATCCAACGAGTTCATGCATGACATATCAAGTCCTAGCAAGAAAGTGGCGTCCACAAAACTTCAAAGACATGGTCGGCCAAGATCACATTTCATCAACTTTATGTAATGCTATTTTAAACCAACGTGTCGGACATGCTTACCTATTTGTTGGAACCAGAGGAACGGGAAAAACTACAACTGCTCGAATTTTTGCGAAAGCAATAAACTGCGAGAATCCGTTACCTGATGCAAATCCATGTGATGTTTGTACAAACTGTAAAGAAATAACTGCTGGTTCTTGTATGGATGTCCTCGAAATTGACGGTGCATCTAATAATGGTGTCGACGACATACGCCGACTCAGAGAAAATGTTCAGTACACCCCAGCAAGATGTAGCTACAAAGTCTATATCATTGACGAAGTTCACATGCTTTCAACAGCTGCATGGAACGCCCTTCTCAAAACTTTAGAAGAACCCCCTGAACATGTTAAGTTTCTCTTCGCAACGACAGAAGCTCACAAAGTTCTACCAACTATTCTATCTCGCTGTCAACGTTTTGACCTAAAGAGAATTTCTCAAGGTACTATATCTCGTCGCTTACAAGAAGTTGCCAGCCAAGAAAATGCCAACTTCGATCAAAGTTCACTCAATGCTATCGCTCGAGCGGCAAATGGCGGAATGCGAGATGCTCTTTCAATAATGGATCAAATGATTGCTTTCTGTAGTGATCTTGAAGTCATAACTGAGCATGATGTTTCTGAAGTATTTGGCTTAACCTCGAATAATGACTTAGCTCAAATCACTATTGCGATGCTTAATAATAACGCAGCTGATTTAATTCGAGAAATTAACCATTTAGCTGATGTCGGACGCAATCTAGAGCAACTTTACTCTGACCTGCTTCAATTCAACAGAAACTTGATGATCTGCTCTATTTCCGGAGAACAAGCAAAGTCTATTTTGGACTTAGATGCGCATGAACTAAGTATTGCTAAAAGTATTACTGAGCAAGCAAACAGCGAAACACTACAAAGACTAGTAGACGGTTATCTCAGTCATGACGGTAAACTCCGAAATACACTGAATAAGCGAGTCTTTCTAGAAATGACGCTCATTCGAATTATGAAAGATGCTCATACAGTTTCGCTAAATGACATACTAAAGCGCCTTAATCATTTAAGAAAAACTGGTTCTTTTGATGCTCTCGAAAGTCCTACACCCACAGCTATTTCTGTTGAATTACCCGAAGTAGAAAAAAAAAAGATAACTCCAACTAAACCAGAAAGCATTCCAGCTAGAGTAACTACCGACAATATAGCTACTGAAACTCCTAAAGAAATTGAAGTTGAGCAAGCTCAACAAGAACCTGAAATCCAGAGTCCTACGACTGAAGCTCTTGATCAAGAGGAAAAACCGGAAGCTCCACTACAAGAACCACCACACACAATTCCCTCTCCTGAAGTTGAAGATGATAGACCTGATTACCTAAAGTCAATTCCACAAAATCTAGCGACTGAAGATACTCCGGTTGAAGAAAACACTTCAACGCCAATTGTCGAAGAGTCTCATGAAGCTGCAGCAACATTTCAAGATAACGAATTAGCTAAAAATCCAGAAGACGATAGTACTGGTACACTTAATGAATCGGATACCGATGAAAAGGGAATTGAAAATCTCATTGTCACAACGACGGACAAAATCCCGAGAACTCAAAAAAATATTTCTAGAACAATTTATAATCTAGACTCGACTAACAACCTAAAGAAAGTCGCTATAAACGACGGAATAGAACTACCCTATTCCACTCTTATTGACTCCGATTATATAGAGAAAGCAAGAAAGCAAGACCCACTACAACTAGGTCTACAAAAGTACCAAAGTAATTTTGACGAAAATGAAGAAACCCCTGGTTCTGTACTTGGTGCATTTTATTACCAGGATTTAAATGCTCCTGAAACGACTGCGCAGAATATCGCACCTGTTCAAGAAACTGAAAGCATAGCTACTGCTCAAGAAACTGAAGCTCAACAAGAGCCTGAGAATATAGTTACTACTCAAGAAACTGAAGTGCAGCAAGAGTCTGAAAGCATAGCCACTACTCAAGAAACTGAAGTGCAGCAAGAGCAAACAATAGAAGTCACTACTGATGAAGTCATCATTGATCAACCAATCATTCCAATTGCTGCTCAGATACAAACAGCTGAAGTCATCGAAGAATTATCGACTCCTCCTGAGCAATTAAATGAAACTGAAGCTACTACTGGCACAACCGAAGAAATAAAAGTTGAAGAAGAATCTCCTTTTATTGGAGAGGAGTCAGAACCTCAAGTAACTGAAGTAACTCCTAAAGAAAAAGTAGACTATGGTAAAATTGCACAAGATACTTGGGCTGCCTGTGAAGCAAGTTTCAACTCGCTCCCTCCTGAGCAAAAAAATATAATTGAAACACTTTCCCCTATCTCACTAACTACAGATACTTTCATCATCACCTCCAATGGACAAAGTGAAGATCTACCTCCTGAGGTTTTAGCATCAATCAAAAGAGCCATCTGCCAAAACCTAAATTCACAAAATTTAGACATAAAGGTAGTTTCTGCCGTTGAAAATACAGAAGAAGATTTAAAGCGTTTAGGTTCTGGAGAAGATGTCTGGTCACGTGTTAAAGCTAACCCTGTATTCAGTAAAGTCTGTGAAGAGTTCAATGGAACAATAGTCGATGTTCGAGGCTAAAAGTGAACGATAATCTATATCCTGATTCACTCCTTAAACTTATAAAGACTATTTCTCGTCTACCTGGAATCGGCAAACGTACTGCTGAGCGACTCGCACTATCCCTTCACAGCTGGTCAGATGATGAACTAAAGTTCTTTGGTGAACAACTCATTTCTCTTAAAGAAAATGTAAAATCTTGTTCTACATGCGGTAACTTTTCAGATGAAGAAGAATGTAAAATCTGCCTCGACCTCAATAGAGATACAACTATTATCTGCGTTGTTGAAAATGCAGGCCAAATAGCAGTTATCGAAAAAAGTGGCAGCTTCAATGGAGTCTATCATGTCTTAGCCGGGAGGCTTTCTCCAATGAATGGTGTAGGCCCAGATAAACTAAACCTAGCAAGTTTTAAAAGCCGCTGCTTAGAAGCAACTGAAGTTATACTTGCAACAAGTCCTGACTTTGAAGGAGAAGCTACTGCTTCATTTCTTACACAGGAACTTAATGGCGTACAAATAAACATATCTCGTATTGCTCAAGGCATCCCTGTTGGTGCAGACCTTTCTTTTGCAGATTCCGCTTCTATGGCTATGGCCATTAACTCTCGTCGAACTCTTTAACTTATATTTTTAGGCGTACATGATTCAATATTTCAAAATTTATATAAAAGGCATGTGCATGGGTGTTGCAGATGTCATCCCTGGAATAAGTGGTGGAACCTTAGCTCTTATGCTTGGTGTTTACGAACGATTAATAGGCGCCATAAAAAGCATAACTCCTAAAAGCATCTTAAAACTTTTAAAAAATATCCAAATCTGGAAAAGCGAAGATCGCAAAGAGTTTAATAGTACTCTAAAAAGCATAGATGCTTTTTTCTTAGTCGCTTTGGGTGCTGGCATATTCACAGCTGTGCTCTCGACCTCTAGTATCATTCCCTTTTTAATAATGGACTATACAAGTTTTACCTATGCTTGTTTCCTAGGATTAATTGCTCCATCCATTTACATACCATGGAGACTTATTAAACACAAAGGTCTACCTCAGCACCTTGCTATTTTCATAGGATTAGGACTTACTGTCGGTATGTCTATCCTCATGAAAGAAAATGCGTCGACAACAGTTGAAACAAAACCTTTTCTACAGATGGCTGGAATACTTTTCATCAGTGCTATCATAGCCATATCCGCCATGATTCTTCCTGGTATATCAGGATCTTTCATACTCATGATTCTTGGACAATATATCGTGGTTACAGGCTTAATTGCTAGACTGAAAGTCGATATTTTAAAACGCGAAATAAATGAACGAAAATTAGCCGCACTTAAACATGTTGAACACATTTCAACTGTCGAGTCTATCCTACTTCTTGGCATATTTACTATCGGCTGTGTTATTGGTATATTAATCATGTCAAGAATCATTCACTTTGCCCTTCAAAAAGCGCATGACACCACTATGGCATTTTTAACTGGAATGATCTGTAGTTCATTTTATGTATTATGGCCATTTAAGGAGTCGGTGCCAGAAGGTATTGACAAAGCTCAATGGTTAAAGAAAGCAGGAAATATAATTCCAGACATGAGCCAAGGAACATATATTGCTATAGGAATATTTGCTACGAGTGCAATAATTTCAGTTCTGCTCGTTAGGTATAGTATAAAGACTGAAGAGTCTAAGGCTTGATCTTATCTGCTAGATCAATTAACTTTTTACCTCCATTATAAAGCTTCTTGATCATTCCTGGAGTTTCATGAGCAATCTTGCTTTTATCTTCATAGTCTGTGTTTACTGTTCTATTACCGATGCGCATCTTTTCTACCTGAATATCAATCCCATTGCCATAGTAGTAGAAAGGCTGATCAGGCTCAAACCTACCAAAAATTGTTAAACGACTCCCTAATTTTCTAGCGTTATCTGCCATTATATAACAGTCCTTAATAACTGAGCCGTTATAGCCGTCTTCAACTGCTCTAACTTTATACTTTACATTTGGGAAAAATATCTGATTCCCCTTTTTATCATCATATTGAACTTCTTCTCC
Organism: Lentisphaeraceae bacterium; assembly: GCA_021232515.1. Classification (GTDB taxonomy): domain Bacteria; phylum Verrucomicrobiota; class Lentisphaeria; order Lentisphaerales; family Lentisphaeraceae; genus JAKVBD01. The sequence goes on along the minus strand of JAJPOQ010000016.1, from coordinate 5,314 downwards.
TAAGCTTAGGATAAAAAAGTGAGCACCTTCTTCACTGGGATTATACTCTGCACCCATAACATAAGCCTCTAGCATTATATCTTCTCCGGTAAACTTCTCTGGAGAATCTACAAGCTCTTTAATCGACGTCTTTACAAACTCTTGATCAGGAGAAACCTCCTTTTGAGAACTACAGGAAAAAAGAAAAAATAGAAATAGTATTATCAATCTGTTCATTTTCCTTTCTCCACTTGCTCGGCCCATTCATAAAGCTCCATTGCACTTTTCATGGTTTCATTTTCATCACCATAACTTAACGCAATGTGAATACCATCAATCTCCAATTCAGTTGCATGAAGCCAAAGAACATCTACCTCCTCTCGAAGATTTGATCTCCTCAAAGTCCCTGTGATTTTTATACTAACATCTTTATCCAACCTATTTATACTGTCGATACAGCGCCTTAAGTGTGAACCATTAAATCCATAATAAGCGCACTTAAGTGAATCCTGAGAATCGCTATTTGTTGTCACAGCTGTTTTGCTAAGAGTCTTTGAAAGTTCAAGCAAAGCCTGATTGATAATTTTATCACCTTCACCAAACTGAGTGATACCTTTGGATAAAACTGATGTTATCTGATGAAACTCTTCATTCCCGTCTTTCATGAGTTTCCATGACTGTGCTTTCAAAAGGCTTCCGTAAGTTAGTATTTCATGAGCTCTTTGAGGGTTCAAAGCCTTAGAAGGATCAAATGCGTAATAACCAATGTTTATCACATCTCGCGCTTTCTCTAACTCATTTGCAAACACCAACATCAAACCTCCGGCAATAAGAAGAGAGTCTTCAAAAGTTTGAGTCTGCTCAAGCTTAACATCTTGAATAGCGCTTTCTACCTGAGGACTACTAGACTTAGCCGCGTCTTGTAAAGTAAGAAATGCATCTCCCAACTGAACAAAGCCATCTGCCATTTTATTAAAGCTAGTTGCTATCTCAGCCTTACCTAAACCATTGAAATAATGACCCAAAGCCTGAAGTCGACTTGCGGCAATCTTAAGCTCATAAGCTTGATCATGAAACTTTTTAGCAGATAAAGCTGATAGTCTTACACTTTTATACCGACTCGCTGAAATTATATCTTCCGCTTCTCGAAGTTTTTCGATAAAACGATAATTAGAACTGGTAACATCAATAACATCTTTGTCAGTAAGCTTTACTGTCATAAGCGAAAGGCTTTTAGTCACCTTTCTCATATCTGTGGCTTTTATTAGGCCAGTCACGGTAACGTCTCTATTTACAAACACTTGAGGGTGGCTCATTATATTAGCTAAACTACTTTCCTCAATTTTTGGTAAATTTGCGTCATCCCTCTCTTCATCTACATATGTCTCTACTGTTGAAGATGAACACGATGAAACAAAAATAAATAAACATATATACGCCAGCTGCCATATACTTTTAATCCGCTTTTGCACAATCATCACCTGTAACCTAAAAATATCATTTCCTTAACTTACTATAAATCAATATATAGTCATAAAATATTGATATCCAGAAAGTTAAATTTTTAACGACTAATCAAGCTTGATTTATCTAATCTTTATATTTCTAATGAAACTTGAATTTGATTTTATCCGTGTTAATTGATCGCATAATTTATGAGGATTTTCATTGAAATTTAGTTGCTCACATTGCGGTGGAATCACCGAAGTAGGTGTTATCGAATCTGAGTATGTTGGTTGCGGACACTGCGAAGAAGTAGTCGAAGTACCCAAAAACCGTTTCGACAAAGGCGCTGTCATTGCTGGTGACTTCGTTATACTCGAACAGATCGGTATAGGTGGCATGGGACTAGTCTTCAAAGCCCACCAAATCTCACTTGAAAGAATTGTCGCTCTTAAAATTCTAAAAGATAGCTTTAGCCAAGACGAAAAGTTTATCAATGGTTTTATTACTGAAGCGCGTTCAGCTGCTAAACTGCGACACTCAAATATTGTCCAAGCATATGCAGTAGGCTACGATGAAGGCGTATTTTACATTGCTCTTGAACATGTAGAAGGTCCTACTACAGCTCAGATGCTTCTACAAAATCATCGCTTTTCCGAAAAAGAAGTTCTAAAGATTTCCATAGAAATATCAGAAGCTCTTGAACATGGCTGGGAAAAGTCGCAACTGCTTCATAGAGACATCAAACCTGATAATATCATGATTGACAAAGCTGGAAATGCAAAGCTAATGGATCTTGGTCTTGCTTGTCCATATAATGAATCTCTAAACGAAGATGAAGACGAAGTTTTGGGTACTCCTCAATACATTTCCCCAGAACAACTAACTGGGCAATTAATGGACTTTCGTGGTGATCACTATAGCCTTGGTGCAACCTTGTATCACCTTTTAACAAACGAGTTTCCTTTCAATGGAGAAGATGCATCTCAAACAGCGATGATGCACTTAAATGATCCACTTACTCCTCCGAATCAAACTAAGAAGAATATCTCTGAAAAGTTCTCAAATGTCATTTGTAAAATGATGGCGAAATCACCTGATGACCGCTACAGAACTTCTCAAGAGTTGATACATGATTTAAAAGCCTGCTATGCTCAGCTTTCGGGCAGCAAGCGTAAAGTAAGACTTGATGGGAAACCGACAAGAACTAGATCTAGAAGAAAAGAATCAGCGAAACCTAAGTCTACTCCTGATAGAGCTCACAAACAAAGCGTACCACACCAAAACCTTCTTAAATATGGTACTATCGCCATAGTCGGGTTATTCGTAATTATCGCTCTAGTTAAATCTGTATAACCAACTATTTAGCAAGAAGACTATTTAGCAACTCTGAGAACTCTTTCATTTTAAAAGGCTTCTCAATAAAAGCACACTCTTGTATGTCTGCTATCATACTGACTTCCTCTACTTGTTTTGAAGAAGTTAGTATTATATCCAGATCCGGATTCTGCTCTTTAAACTTCTCCATGACCAACACTGGCTCAAGATCCTTTTCACCATAATCAATCATTAAGATATCAAAGTTTGCTGCATTCTCTAAATGATGTTCTATACACTCGTTTCCAGTAGAGCAAAAAACAGCATTGTAACCGAGTAGATCCATTAGGTCAGAAACCATTTGAACAAAAATCACTTCGTTATCTAGAATAAGAATATTTACATTTTCTTTAGCTTGAGGCTTTTCTTCTTCTACGGCTTTAGTTATTTGAGGCAAGCATACCGTAAAACCCGTAGGTTTCTGAGTATCACCGTGTATGTAAAACAACCCCTTAAAATCTTTGATTATACCACTAACAATAGCCACACCTAAGCCCGAAACTAGATTCTTGTTACGGCTTATGTCGACATTCACTGGTCTATCTGTAAGTTCATCGTAGTGATCTTGATCAACAATTATGATTTTAATATACTCTCCAAATATGTCTTCTTCCCGGAAAGGCAAAAGAGTGTCTTTGTTGAATGTTGAAGAGATACAAACATTTATCTTGCTCGTCTCTTGCATAACATTATCTAAAGCCGTAAAAACATTTACTAAAGCTTGTTGTACTAGGTAGATATCAACATTAACATTGTAAGGAGTCAAATTTTCTTCAATAACTATTTCTCTATGGCGATTCACTGTGGAAGAGAGTAGCTTTACTGCAGAGTTCACCAATGAACTAACTCTTACTGTTTCTACTTTAGGGTCTTTTTTCTTGGCAAAGTTCAACAACTGAGAGATAACTTCTGCAGCTTTTTCGGCTGCATCCTCGGCCTTATCTAAAAATTCATTTGCAAGCTTATTTTCAACGTGCATTCTCGCCATGGAAGTATATCCAAGCATACCTCCAAGTATGTTATTCAAATCATGAGCTGCACCACCCGCGATCATACTAACAGACTCCATTTTCTTCGATTGACGAAGGTGAAGTTCAAGTTGTTGCTCTTCTGTTATGTCTCTCGAAACAATAAAAACAAACTGACACTGATTTATCAAATCATCATAAACTGGGATCAGTGTTATTTGACGAACAATCTCACCAAAGTCTTTTTTTATCTCAATAGACTCCGAACAATTGAGAACTTCTTTGAGATCACCAATGCCCATCATTTTCTTGTGAGTATCAGTCAAGTCTGAAACAAACTCAAGCTTACTATTAGTTCCGACAAAATCTTTTGTTGCTTGATTTGCAAAGATGATTCTTTCGTCTGGATAAACTGCTAATATTTCATGTGGAAAAACATCAAGTGCTTTAGAAAACAAGCCTAGAGTTCGCTCTTCTTGCTGAACTGACTCTGAAAGCTTTAGTTGAGTTTTGACTCTTACCAGTAGTTCTCTCTGTGTCGCAAATTTATAAACATAATCAACTCCACCGGCATCAAAACATTGACTTATAGCATCCCCAGAATCACATGAAGTTACAAATATAACAGGAATATTAGTATAACGACTATCCTTTTTAAAAAGACGACAAGCTTCAAAGCCATCTATTTTTGGCATCATTACATCGAGCAAAATTAGATCTATTTTTTCATCATCTAAAACCTTAAGCGCATCTTCATAACTCTTGGCAGTTGTGACATCAAAACCATCCTTCGTTAAATATAAAGATAGATACTTTAAAGTCTGAATCATATCATCGACGATAAGTATACGGGCGCTCATAAATATCCTAATTGTAATTTTGATTAAACTAAGCTAATACCACTAACTAAAATATAAAAACTTAATTAAATAAAGTAGATGGTTTTTATCGCTATATTGATCTAAAAAAACTTAAACTTTGAATTGTGAGCTCAATATTTCATGAGTTATAATACTAAATTGACTTGAGTCGATCTTCAGAAGAGATAATTTCTGTTATACGCAAACCAAAATTATCATTAATTACAACGACTTCACCTTTCCCAATCATTATATCATTAACATACAAATCACAGTGTTCTCCTGCTAGTCTATCTAACTCTATCACTGTTCCTGGATATAAATTTAACAACTCTCGAATAGTCATTATCGTTGAACCTAAACGAACATTTATATCTACCGACAAGTTATGCAACATCTGTAAATTTTTCTGACTGCTTTCAGTCGATTTTTCTTCATTTGGAGTTATTCCACCGAACTCAACTCCTGCTACTTCATCTGGCATAATGCTCTCCTTTGATCTCTATTCGGGCTTAGACAATTCAACTAAAATGTCATTATTTTCAGGAGTTGAGCTCTTGACGATCTTGACTCCAACAGCTTTACCAACTCTTCCTGGTTTACAATTTCCATACTTCATTCCACCAACATATAGCGGCAGCAAGTCGTTAAACTTATTATCAAGAACAAGTAAATCTCCTGAACTCA
>JAJPOQ010000008.1 GCA_021232515.1 Lentisphaeraceae bacterium | reverse complement strand
AAGCTAGAGAGCAAGTTAATTATGTTCATTAGTCGTTCCTTCTGAGATTGTTTAATTGTGGTAAATCAAACTAAATCAGAAGAACGACTTTTTCTTGCCTAGATTAGAAACCACACAATTCCGTGAAGAACCTAAAAAAAGGCCCTCATAAAAGATGAGAGCCTTAAGTTTTTAATAGAATCTGCTTATTGAATGAGAGACTTCAATGTTTTTGAAATTTGCTTACAGAGAGCTTGTTCAACATCGCTTTTATTTATCTCATGTGGAACTTCTATACAAAGTCTTAGATCTAGGAACTTTTTAGATGATTTACTCTTTTCAGTTTTTTCTTTAGCTGTAGTATCGCCAGCGCCCATCTCAAGAGCTCTAACTTTACTAGGGATCTGAACGTCATCTTCTAGGTGAGCGATGTAAAATGAAGACTCTTTATCTTTTTCTAAAAATATTTTAGAATCTTGTAAAGCAGCTGCTTCTGATAAAACTCCGACATCTTCTATATTTACGATATATTTTTTCATTCTGAGAACCTCGCTTTCTTATTTGTAATACCTATAAGAAAGTTACGTGCCAAACTCTTATTTGAGCACAAGGAGAGGATTCGCGCCTCAATCATTGAGACGCGAGTGTCACAGATCGTTAATATTTTAACAGCTGTGTCACAAATGACTCAGCTAGGTAAAAATGGTGTTATGTCAGCCTTACGACTATTCAGAGTTGCTTGTTTGAATTTGAAGACAACAATAGGCTCAGGAAGGTCGTTTTCTAAAAAGTCATAAGTTGCCTGTGGAACAGTAACCCTTAAGATACTAGCGATGAGGTCTCTACCTGGGCTGGCAGGGCCTTCAATAGTCATGTGCATCTTAATTTGGTTGAACTTAGGACTGTCTTTTAGGTATGACAAAAACTGTCTGAACTTAGATGTAGACTGGTCACTGTCATAGTTGACGCTTAGCCAGATTTCATCTTCTTCACCATTATCAGGCATTTTGCCTTCATAAGCTTCTTTACCACCAGCAATCGTCGAGATCATGTGTAGGAAGAAATCAACTTCAGATGATTTGGACCTAACAATCTTCTTGATGTTAAACCAGTACTTAAGAAGTTTATAGCGATTCTCATTAAACGATTCTCTGTTACCAGGGAAGATTTTAAACTGACTCACACAGCAAGTTTCATTTTGAATCTTTCTATCTTCGAAACATCTGTGAAGACAGCGTGGTTTGACAATCCAGTTATTAATAACCTCTTCACGGTGCTTGTAGATGCCTTTATAGAACGAGAAAGCGTCTTCATTCGTTAGTACATCGTGAATAGCGATCTTCAAGAATCGAGGATTTCTCGGATAGTGAGTAACGTCGATAACCTCAACTTCTTTTTTAAGGACAATGCTTTTCATCCTATTAATAAGGTCAGTAACACAGATTAGGTCACGCCAACCGCATTTGCTGAGGAGGTCGGTATCATCAATGATTGCATTTAAGAAGAAAAGATACTCTTCAAATTCTCTTTGAGGAGATATAAAAAAGTGTGAGCTGGCGGTGTGATAAGCCTGCTTTTTCTTTATGAGTTTTTCAACTAATCGGAGTGTTTGTGAGTTCTGTTCTTCTTCTTGAAGTTCCAACAGTTGTGCGTCTATAGATTTTAAAGACTGGCCATGAAGGCTGTATTTGTCATTTATATAGAAAGCTTTTTCGGCTGTCAAAACATTCGCAGATTGCACATCAGCCACAGTTAAAGTCATACAACTTTTTGAGCTGATAGCTGTTTTGTGGTGATCTATTGCAGAGATAACCTCTATACACTTCGCGACTTTTATTTCATCAAAGTTACAGAAGTCACGCATAGTAACTGTACCTAAGATAGCTTTCTCGACGTCTTCTCTATGAATAACTCCAACCGGTATAAGTCGGTCATTTTTATCCGGGAAACAGACACTGATGTGGCGATAGTCTTTTATCTTATCAAGTATTTCAGTGTATTCAGCTTTAGTCGTAAGGTAACTTTGTTGACGACCAAGAACATCTCTTTTTATCGCCATAGCTATATCTATGCGGTCAAAGTGTTGTCTCGAGTCACGAGTAGCACGTATGAGCGCCATGTAAGAGCGGTTAAATAATTCAAAGACATTGCAGACTTCAGCGTTAAAGCAGCCGTCTAAGTCAAAATTGTCAGGATTTAAAAATTCCCTTAGAGCATCTTCAAACTCTTTAAAGTTTGTGCCTGTATTATTATCCATTATGTCAAAGAACTCTTTGAGAGTTGCTTGGCAGCCGGAGTCCACTTTAAGTACTTTCTTGAGGTAAGCGTCAAGCTGGTCGTACTCTGTGCTGTTTAGACGGTGTAAGTCCAAACCTCGTTCAGGAACTTTTTGGTTAAACAGTGAGTTTATATAGTCCTCTAGTTCTGTTTTAGAAACAGACTTCTTAGAGAATATGTCTGTAAGCTTTCTGACAACTTGTTTCTCAAAAATGTTCAGGCAGATGTTTAAAAGCCTCTGTATACGACCTACAGAGTCAACGTCAGATACACGCCAGTCACCCATATAGTAACCGTCTTCATCAACTAGGATGATGTGGTTTTCGTGACGGTTATGCCTAAAGTCTCGGATGTTACTTTCTCCAGCAACACGGATTAGACGGTTTTGTCTAACAAGATCCATGGCAACAGGGGAGATCATTGCTTTGGCTTTGGCGACTCTACTAAAGACTTCTTTGCCATAAAGGTCTTCAAATAACTTAGATATAACAGGACCAGGTTGGCCTTGCGGTAGATTCCAGATAGTCATGGCTCCACCAACTCGACAGCCAAAGGCATCCATCCAACCAACAAAAGATGCAGTTGTTGAGTCTAAGTCAGGAGGGTTGTGAGCTGTTACGGCATGGCTGTTGTTATAAACTTTTTCGTGCCCAACTGGAAAAAAAATCTGATACTCATCTCTAGGGATGTACTTACCAATGATCTTACCACGGATTTGTCTATTCTCTTCATAGGAGAGGCCAGAGTGTTGGTTTAGCCAATGTTCAAAAGCCGTTTGATTGTAGTTACCGTCAAGAACGTTGTGCGCTGTTATCTCTTTAAGATAATGAATGAACTCTTTTAGTAAGTATGACTTTAATGGAGCTTTCATAATAAAGTCAAGAAGAGCTTCGTTGACAATCTTATTGCGCTCTATGCTAGTCTTAGCACGGAATTCATCAGATTTGAATTCATTGATCTTTTCGTCGATGCCAATAAATTTGGCTTTTGAGATTTTTATATCTCCAATAAGGTCAGTCAGATTCTCAGTCGCCTTATCGTTGTTTTTTTTAGGCATTGTAAAACCCTTCGAGTCGTAGCCTTGATTAATAAATTAGATATAGTTATTATGTTGGTAAATAGATGAACTTTCAAGGTCGATTATTTTAAGATTTAAATAAAACTGTTAAAAATTTAACAGACTTATACAGGTCTGTATATTTTCAAATGAGCAATTTTCTTATAGATTACAGCAAGAATGCAATGTTTAAGCCAGGGTCTTCTGTACCTTTTGAGGAGGTCCAAGTTTCCTGGCGTAATCTTAAGTTGTTGTCTGAAAAAGAGTTAATTGATTGGTGGGCGATAAATCTTTGCATCCTATCTTATAGACAAGTCGGTAATGTTCGGTCAGAAGTTTCCAAGTATGGTGAATTTATTAAAAGTTGGCAAGCTAGAACTCAGTTTGCCTATCTCTGTAAAATCGGCGAAGTAAAGTTTTTAGTCATTCAAGGTTCATCATCTTTTGAAGATAATGTTTTAGATATAAAGTTTTTGAAGAAACAGGCAGATGATGGAGAAGCCTATCATCGAGGCTTTTTATTTGCCAGTGACTATTTGTTTGATGAGATAAAGCAAGATATAGAGTTATTTGATGATGGGCCAATCATTTTTTGTGGCCATAGTCTCGGAGGGGCCATAGCTCAAATACTTGCAACAAGACTTCCTTGCCAAAGTTTAATTACATTTGGATCACCCAAAGTGTCTAAAGGTCTAAGCTCACTCCCTCAAACTGTCGGGTATCGTCGTTATGTAAATTGTTCAGACGCCGTACCTTTATTGCCTCCGAATCTTACTGGTTTTGGTCATAGTGGTGAAGTTCGCTTTATAGATCACAATCAAGAACTACAAATCTTGGAAAGTAATAAGTCTAGACTCTTTGCTTCTATGTCGTACTTTTTAAGTTTCCGTTGGTGTTTACTACAAAATGGTTTAACACGTTCATTAGTAGATCATAGTCCGATAAATTACGCACGCGCTTTGTCTCGTTATCTTATTCAGAATAGGCTTGAAAAATAGCAGAAAAGATAGACTTTTACCCATGATTTAATCCAGAGGAATTTTATGAGTAAAGTTTATGTTTTTCCGGGCCAAGGCTCGCAGAAAATAGGTATGGGCGAAGAGCTCTTTGAGAAGTATGCAGATTTAGTTGCTCAAGCAGATGAGATTTTAGGATACTCAATTAAAGAATTGTGTTTAGAGGGGCCTGCTGAAAAGCTTTCTCAAACTCAATATACGCAACCAGCACTTTATATTGTTAATGCATTGTCTTACTACAATCAGTTGGATGAAGATTCAGAAAAGCCAGCTTATGTTGCAGGTCATTCACTTGGTGAATACAATGCACTTTTAGCTGCTGAAGTATTTGACTTTGCTACAGGTCTAAAGCTCGTTGTTAAGCGTGGCGAGATCATGAGCAAAGTTGAAGGTGGTGGTATGGCTGCAGTTCTTGGTATGTCGGCAGATGACATAAAAGCAACTGTTGCAAATGCAGGTTTAGATAAAGTTGATGTCGCAAACTTTAACTCTCCTAAACAGACTGTTCTTTCTGGTATGAAGGAAGATATAGTCAATGCAGAGTCTGCTTTCAAAGATGCAGGAGCTAAAAGATATATAGTTCTTCCAGTTAGTGGAGCATTTCACTCGCGTTATATGGAAGGTCCGCAAGAAGAGTTTAAAGCTTTTGCAGACCAGTTCACCTTTAACGCTCCAACTATTCCAGTTATCTCAAATATCAATGCTACAGAGTATGACTCAGCAGATGTTTTGAATACTGTTGCAGCTCAAATATCTAGCTCGGTTCGTTGGGTTGAGACGATTCAGTATATTAAGTCGAAAGGTGACTTTGAGTTTATGGAGCTTGGTCCAGGTAAAGTATTGACTTCACTTATCAAGCAGATCGGTTAATTAACCTTTCTTTCTGGAAATATGTTCAAAGATGGTTTCGGCCATTTTTGAGCCTATTCCAGGAATTCTTCGAATTAGTTCTTCTTCAGACTTTGTTCTTAAGTTTTTAACAGAACCAAATTCTTTAAGAATCTGCATCTTTCTTTTTTTGCCAATTCCACTTATGTCATCGAGGATTGAATTGGTAATTCTTTTGTTTCTTAAGTCTCTATGAAATGTTATCGCAAATCTATGCGCTTCATCTCTAAGGTATTGTAAGATTTTAAGAGCATGAGAGTCTGGATCTAGAAATATTCCTTCACTATCATTCGGCCTAAAGAGTATTTCATAGCGTTTAGCCAAACCAAATATATCGACTCCAGTTAAACCAATTTCTTCAAGCGCCTTACATGCAGAGCTTAGCTGGCCTTTACCACCATCAATTAAGATCATATCTGGCAAGGGTAAGTCTTCTTTTATCAGTCTTGAGTAGCGCCTTTTGACGATCTCCCTCATACTGGCAAAGTCATCTATACCTTCAACTGTCTTGATTTTGAAGTGTCTGTAGTTTTTACTGTATGGCTTGCCATCGCGAAATTGTACCATACTGGCAACAGCATTTGTTCCTTGGAAGTTAGAATTGTCGAAACACTCTATGACTTTTGGAAGGTTTTCCAGTTTAAGTTTTTCTTTGAGTTCTAATAGTGCAGATGCATCGGCTTTTTGCTTAAGAATGGAGTTTGAGAAGTTTCTCTGTGGTTTAAATAATGATTTTATATTTTCGATAATATCTCGTATAATGGCAGCCTTCTCAAACCTACCCGCAGAGGCGTGGATTTTCATTTCATCAGTTAAATCAATAATTATATTGGTTACCTTACCGGTAAATATAGTCATCAACTCTTGAACTTGAGAGTGATATTCTTCTTGAGTACAAGACTTGTTGCAAGGAGCAGAGCAGCTAGCTAAAACAGACTCGTGACAGTGAGTGAAGTCCTTTTCGTCTGGCACTTCAGGAGAGCAGGATCTCAGCCTAAAGTATTTCGTGAGAAAGTCTAAAGTATCTCGCAATACGCCGGCTTTTGGGAATGGTCCAAAATAGTGCGCACCATCATCTTTTCGTAGGCGTGTCAGGCTTAGTTTTGGGTAGGGTGCAGAGAGGTGTATTTTTATTAATAAAAAACGCTTATCGTCACGCATAAGTATGTTATACTTTGGCGCATACTCTTTGATAAAGCGTGTCTCTAAAAGGAGAGACTCAGATTCTGACTTTACGGTGTGTAATTCAAAAAAAGCAATACTGTTGATGAGTGAACGAAGCTTAGGGTCAGCGGTTTTTAGACGGGAAGGTTGGAAGTAGTTGGATAAGCGCTTTCTCAGAGATTTTGCTTTACCAACATATATGACTTGTTTGAATTGATCCCTAAAAACATAGACCCCAGGATCTTTTGGTACATCCTGAGTTCTATACTGACTTTTTTTCTTAAGACTCATTGCCCCCCGGGGACAGGTAGCTCTGGAGTTGGCAAAGATATTTCTTCTTTGAGGTCTTCTAGAGAGATCGTTATTGGTGGATGATCTTCAAGGCTTTGTTGTGGACTTAGCCACTTTTTATAATAAGCCAAGGAAATGATTGATCCAAACAATAATACTGTAGTCAAAACAACAAGAGCATTAAGTTTGCCACCTGGCTTTGTTGCTTTGCGAGCTTCGTCATCACCAACGCGAATAAAGTGCTGTTCGCCATTTTCATGATCGCCAATCTGTTTTTCATAAGCATCAATTAAAGGTGCATGAGGTATATCATACTCTCTCGCTAATTGGCGGATGTAGTTTAAAATGTATACTTTTGCAGGAAGCTCATCGAGGTCATTATTCTCTAAAGCGATGATATAAGAGTTTTTAATTCTAGTTGCTTCAGAAGCATCCTTGATAGTAAAGCTTTTAGACAGGCGAGCGTCTTGAAGTAGGGCTCCAAGAGTATGAATTGTTTCATGAGTAACAGTATTGTCTAAGTGTACAGCATCGTCAACAATCGGCTCTTCTTCAGCTTGCACTTCTTCAGGCTCAGTACTTTCAACTTCATAATAAGTATCGGCTTTAAGAGCAAATACACTTTCCTCGGCATTTATCTCTTCAGCAGAAAGCTTTTTCTCGGCAGCTTCTTCAGATGTTTCACTTTCTGTAGATTCATCATGTGCTTCTTCCACATTATCCAAAACGTCACTATCTATCTCTAGGCGATCACTATCATCTTCTTCAGGTTCGTGCTTTAGAGAGAATGTTCCAGTTTCTTGGAAAAGTGGCGTACCAGATTCATCTAGAGGAGCTTCTTCTTTTTCAAGAAGTGCAGTTAAGGAAGAGTCTTCTTCATATTTTTCGGATATGTCTATTTCTTCATCAAGATCAGTGGTTTCTTGATTGTCGTTATCTTCGAACTCTTTATCATATTCTGAGTAGTCGATTTCATGATTTTCTTCGTTTAGTTCAGCGTCTTCAGTAGTATGCTGTTCTTCGATGTCTTCTTCATCTAGCTCAGCGTATTCAGTAGTTTGCAGTTCTTCAATGCTTTCTTCATCTAGCTCAGCTTCTTCGGTAGTTTGCAGTTCTTCGATGCTTTCTTCATCCAGTTCAGCGTCTTCAGTAGTTTGCAGTTCTTCAATGCTTTCTTCGTCTAGTTCAGCGTCTTCAGTAGTCTGCTGTTCTTCAGGTTGCGCTCTTTTGAGTAATAGAGGTTTTGGTGCAGGAGCTTCTTCTTGAACGTGTTCTTCAGGTTCGTCGAATATTTCTTCATCACCTTCAGATTCATCTAACTGAGCTTCGTAGTTTTCATAATCTTCGTCAGTTTCATAAGTCTCTTCATCTTCGGTCTCTTGAGGCTCAACTGATTGAGAGTTATCTTCTTGAACATGTTCTTCAGGTTGCGACCTTTTAAGTGGTAGAGGTTTTGGCGCAGGAGCTTCTTCTTGAACTTGTTCTTCAGGCTCACGTCTTAATAAAAGTTTTTTGGGCGCTTCAGCTTCTAAATTCTGATCAGAATCATCCCAAGAAAGAGGAAGGTTTTGTTGTATAGAATTATCTTCTTCGTTCATTTTATTAACTCCTATTCGTCGCCATCAATTCGATCTAGGTAAATTTCTCTTTTCGCAGAGCCTACTTGAGGTCCTACAATACCTCTTTCTTCTAGAGCTTCCATTATAGTTGCGGCTCTATTATAACCAATTCTTAATCTTCTTTGAATGTGTGAAGTCGATGCTCGTCGATCTCGGCGAATAACCTCTATGGCCTTATCAATTAAGTCTTCATCCCCAGAAGAGTATTCATCAGAGTTGAAAAGCTCACCTTGGGCAGGTTGATCAGCATCTTCTTCGTCATTCTTAAATATATCTATAAAGTTTTGGTCTTGTTGTTTAGCACAGTGATTTACAACATGTTCGATATCTTCATCCTTAACCCATGCACCTTGAATCCTTATGATGTTCGAAGAGCCAGGAGGCATAAAAAGCATATCACCCATACCTAGTAGTTCTTCGGCACCTTTGCGGTCTAGAATAGTTTTTGAGTCAACATTTGATGAAACTTTAAAAGCGATACGAGTAGGGAAGTTTGCTTTGATTATACCGGTAACAACGTCAACACTTGGTCTCTGTGTTGCTATAACAAGGTGAATGCCAACAGCACGAGCTTTTTGAGCAATACGAGCAATCGAGGTTTCTACATCTTTTTTAGCCATCATCATTAAGTCTGCAAGTTCGTCAATGATAATGATCGTTGTTGGAAGCTTATCTGGAATCTTGTTTCCATTTTCGTCGAAACCAGGTTCGTCAGGCTTCTTAGTACGATTATTGAAGGCTTCTAAGTTTTTTACACCAACAGTCGCAAGTATTTGGTATCTACAATCCATTTCAAAGACAGCCCAGCGCAGTGCACTTGGAACTCTTTGAGGATCTGTTATAACCGGACAGATAAGATGTGGAATGGTGTTATAGCCTGTTAATTCGACAAACTTTGGGTCAACCATAATCATTTGCAGTTCATCAGGCTCAAACTTAAAGAGTAAACTTAGGATAAGAGTATTCATAAAGACAGACTTACCTGCACCAGTTGCACCTGCAATAAGTAGGTGAGGGGCTTTAGCTAAATCCATAATGATCGGCTTGCCACTTATGTCTTTACCTAAAATAATAGGCAATGTGGCTTTAGAGTTTTTGAATTCTTTTGACTCTAACAAAGTACGATAACAAACTGGTGATGACTCATCATTTGGAACTTCTATACCAACTGAACGTCGACCAGGAATAGGTGCTAGTATACGGACTTTTTCAGCCTGTAGCTCCATGGCAATGTTATTGTTAAGGTTAGCTATTTTTTCGACCTTAACACCTTTTTCAGGTATTATCTCAAAAAGAGTTACTCTTGGTCCCGCAGTAGCATTACCCGTAAGTGCTTTAATTCTAAAGCTGTCGAGAGTTTCTTGGAGGATTTCACGTTTGCGGTTTATCTCATTTTCATCGACAGTTATTTTCTCGTCCACTTTGTTGATGACACTACAAGTTGGGATCTTGTAAGTAGACCTAGCTTGTTTATAGACAGGTGTGTCGACATCTGTATCAGAAATGATGTCTGGTAATGGCTCTATCTCGCCGTCATCTTCATATTCAGCGTCATTGCCAGAAGATAAGTGAACAGATGAAGCATTTCCTACATGGAGTTCTTCAAGTGGCGGCTCTTCTTGAAACTCTTCTTCGTCTACGAATGCTGGCATGTCGTCATCTTCGTCTACAAAAGCAGGCATATCTTCTTCATCAGCTTGGCGTTTGAGTAGAAGGGGCTTGTTCTCTTGAGGCGCTTCTATTTCAGTTTCAGTATCTATCTCTTGGAAGGTTTGTCGAGAGTCAGCTATAGCGGGAATAACTTCAGTTTCACTTCCTGTTTGGTTCTCATAGACTTCATCTTGTTCGTCATCGATACCGAGTCTTTCAATCGTATTTAGTTGTCGGCCAGGTCTAACTTTCATCCAAGAGAAAACAGAATTAACTTTATTGATGACATTACTAGCCGTGTCTTGCAGTTGGCTTTGAGAATCTTGGTTAGTGGTGCTTTCCTTTTTCTTAAGATCTACATCTTTCACTACAATTTTATCATCGTTAACTTCTTTCCAAAGTTGCTTGCTATAGTGACGCCAATCATAAAGGTAGATAGTTATGAGGCCGACAAGAATCATTGCACAAGCGAGTAGGGTGCATCCGGTTGTGTTGAGGACATAGTTCAACCAGCCAAACTTTGGGTGACAGAGTGTGCTGCCAAAAGCACCACCAGGGATTTGATTTAAGTTTAGCGTTTGACAAAGGTCTCCTAGAAAATCTGGGTAACAACCGAAAATCATTGCAGACCCAAAAATCGTCAAAAAGTATCCGCCAACATAAATCCAGTTAGCAGTATGCGTTAATCCGAAAAGGTGTCTGAGGGTACATATAAATAAAAGAATAACGGCAGGATAAGCTGCGAGTCCTATACTTAAAAATAGGTAGTAGGAAAACTGAGCGCCAAGAGCACCGATCCAGTTATGGATGACAAAGGAGTCTGTTGTTCCGGTGACGTGACTGGCGTCCTTTATATCAAATGATACTAATGAGAGTGTAATTAGTATATTTATCAGTATGAGAAAGATAGTAAACGATTTATTTTTAAGTCGAAGGGTGATTGTAGTTAGAGGTGGATCGTTTTCATCTAACGCTTTTTGAGGCATTTCTATCCCTAAGATTCATGTTTGATTAAATATTAAGATATACTATACTTAAAATTACGCCTTCAACAATGTAAAAAGTGTACTGAATTAAGGAAAGAAATGGACCTTCACATTTACCCACTGTTATTTAATCCTATTTTGAAAGAACGTCTTTGGGGTGGAGAGAAGCTTTACAAGTACTTAGATACACCTAAACCAGATACCGATAAGAATATCGGCGAATGCTGGTTCATCTCGGATAGGGAAGATGAACAAGTTACTGTCGCGAACGGTGCTTATGAAGGCTTACCACTTAATGATCTTGTGAAAAGCTACCCTGCAAAGTTTGTCGGGAATAGACACCAAGGTTCAAAGAGATTTCCACTCATATTTAAATATGTTGATGCAGGTAAACGCCAGTCTTTGCATGTTCACCCAGATGAAATGATCGCCCGCAAGCATCCAGGAACTGAATCTAAAAATGAAGTTTTATATGTTTTGGACCATGATGACCACTCGGAAATCTATGCAGGTTTAAGACACGATCGTACTCAACTGCAGTTTAGAACTCGTGTGGGATCAAATGATCTTGAAGAGTGTCTACAAACTTTCCCTTCCAGAAATGGAGATGCCTTTTATATTCCAGCTGGGACAGTCCACTGTGTCGGAGAAGGCAACCTTGTTATGGAGGTGATCCAGAATTCCGATACAACTTTTAGAGTTCACGATTGGGATAGAGAATGCTCAGAAGGTAGAAAGCGTGACTTACAAGTCGAAGAAGCGCTTGAGTCAATCCACTTTAAAGATAGAACCCTTCCACTAGTTAGAGCTGATGAATCGCCCATCACTTCGAATCGCAAGAAAGATCTTGTTAGAAATAATAAGTATTTTAAGTGTGAAGAGATAAAGCTTGTTGATGAATTTTTCAGTAATACATCGCCAAAAACCTTTAATATCATCATCCCAGTAGATAGTGAGATTACCATCTCTTGTGACGCGGGAAACTACAAGTTAGTTAAAGGTCAGCCTTGTCTATTACCGGCAGCTTTAGGGGCTTATAAAGTCCATCCAGAAACTGGCGGAACATCAACAATTCTTCGTGCTATGCTGAGCATGTAATTTCTAATTTTTGCATTCTTCAAATTTTCAAAAAACTTGATATTTACCCCAACCTTGTGTCATATTATTGGTGGTGGTTGTTTAAAAATATAGAAGTGCTCAAATGATACAAACCCCTGATATTAATTAATTTGCAAAAAGTGCAGATTTATATTGGACAAATGATTTTGGTCCGTTATTATGAGCGCCCCTGTTAATTAAGTGGAGGAGCCTGCATGAGCAGATCCCAAATACTCCGTTACTTTGTTGCAATGGGATTGTTGATTATCTGTATCTCAGGTTGTCAGCATGCTCATAAGACAGAACGGTCACTCAGTTCTTACAGGTTTGTTGATACTACGACTAAGGGAATGGTCGGAGGAACTGAGAAGCTGGACTTTGAGTCAGCACTGATGAATGTATTGCACTCTGATAAGTGTAATCACCCTGGAGAGGAAAAAAAGGTTGTTCAAGAGGAACTTCCGGAAGTTGTCACTACTGGCAACCAATTATACTTAACTGTCACGGCTTATTGTCCGTGCGCTACATGTTGTGGCTGGAAATTGAATAGATATGGAAATCCAGTTTATAACTATGGTCCTAAACGTGGAAGCCGTAAACGTATTGGCTATACATCTAGAGGCTCTAGAGCAGATATAGGCACAATTGCAGCTGACCCTCGTGCTATTCCTTACGGGACGAGACTAGAGGTTCCAGGATATGGTTTTGGTATTATAGAAGATACTGGTGGTGCTTTAAAAGGTAATCATGTAGATATTTTCTTCCACTCTCATAGAGAAGCTATGAAGTGGGGCGTTAAACGAATTTTAGTAAACGTTTGGCCGCCAGCAAAAACCAACTAGATTTTTTCTTATGCCGCTTATTTAAGCGGCATTTTTTTTAGCTCACTTTGAAGTTCAAAGACAACTTCTTTGCTAAGTTGAGTCACATCTAGCTTATTCACCGCACTTTGAAAGTCTCTAGGTCCCAATTCATTTCTCTGCTTATAAAGTTTATAAGCATTTAAAAACTCTTTAGAACTGTAACTGCGCATCAATGTAGATAGTTCTGAGGTTAGAGTAGGTTCATTGCGAACGATCTTCTGTATTTCTTCTAATGCGAGATAAGAAGACAAGGGTTTTATAACAATTCTTCTTTTGAGGAAATGAATCTTACTAGTGAAGTACTTTTTTAAAGCCCCATAGATAGTCTTAGCATGTTCGCGTTGCTGGTTGGTTATCTCGACACTGCTAGAAAGGTCAGACGTCGTTTTAAAAGCCTCACGTAGCTCGTCATAGTTTGAAACGATCTTGTCTTTATATATTCTAAAGTAGTCTAAGGCGCTGAGGTTTATCTTTTCAAAGTCACGTTTATAGAGTTCGGCATATGTGAGTTTGTGAGTGTTGGACTTATTCTGAATGTAATCAAACTTAACATTCGTAGAGTTCTTATTTAAAAAGTATGTCTGAAAGTTCTTCTTAAAGGAAAAATGAACAATTCCACCTTCTTCGTCAATAGGGAGAGTATAGGCGCCGCTCGCCCATGTAAATGTAGTTTTGTTTTTATAATCAACTCTAACACCACCTATGCCTTCACCAGAATCATAGACACCATTACTGTTTTTATCCTCATAGGCAACGCCCCCAATACATGCAGCTTGAACAGAGGCAAAGTTTTGAGTTATGGCAAGATATTTATCAGACCTTTCTACAGCAAGGCCAACGAGATTGTAGTTCGGACTGATCAAGTTAAGCCTATGACCACGACCTTCTTGCATGCCACCAGAGCCGTCTTGGCCCCAATCAATAATAAATGCAGCTTGAGCATGGAAAAGATTCTGAGCGAACATGTAGGTGTTCTCTCCAGAACCAAGAAGCTGGGCCGTTAGACCAACTTTATTGATTCTTCTCTTAATATTTTTACCCGTAAAACCTTGCTTGCCTTTTTCTTGAGTGTGGCCTTGTCCATGAAGCATCTGATATTTGTTATGAGATCTTGCTGCCTGTATAAGACGGCGATCAAAAAACAGCGGTTGCTGTGGCTTTAAAGAAGAGATTTCTTCTAGGAAAAGTTCTTTATCTACAAAGTCAGGGATGTTGATCTGTTCGAGGATGAATTTTGCCTCACGAGTCGGCTGAGCTCTAAAACGGTTTATAAGCTCTAAAAGCTTAGTCTCTTGATCCGTCGGAGTTGAGTTCTCACTCTCCTGAGAAAGCAGCGTAAGACTTAATGACGTGCATAGAATAAAGACAAGCTTTTTCAAATTTATACTTTTTAGAATGGGTTATTGCTTCAGTTTAAGTTGCTAATTATATAAGAAATTCTTGCTTTGGCAAAACAGAATGTTTATTTTACTACTATTAAAAATGATTTTAATATGTGGTGATTCATGAGTACAATTGTTCAGGATAGCTTGAAAATACTATGCCCATCATGTGAGGCTAAGTTAATCTTTGCGAAAGAAAGCGCTCTTTCAGTTCAAAAATGTTCTGAGTGTGACCTTTACTTTACCATTCCTGAGCCTTTTGGTGGTTTTTTACTTACTGATATTTTGGCGAATGATGAATGCTCAGAAACTTGTCATGCCGAAAGAGTTTCAGATGGAGCAAATGTAGTTATTCGTCGACTTGTTAAAAAGTATATTGACAATGATTCACTCAAGAAAGTATTTTTGGATGAAACGGATCGTTTAGAACATCTTCAGGAAGAAAATATAGTTAAGGCCGTTGATAGCGGCGAGATCGCTGGCCAAGTCTATGTTGTCTATGAACACTTTGGTGTTACTAGCCTCAAAAGGCGCTTGAAGAAGAATCCTCCTAGCATAGTTGAAGGTTGTTACGTAGCTCTTGATATATTGTCGTCTATAGAAGGCTGTTTTTCCCATAGCCTAGTCCATGGCAACTTAAAGCCTTCAAACCTTCGTTATGATGAACACGATAATCTTCGTTTGTATGATTACGGCCTAACGATGACTCTGGTCAAAGAGTTGATGAAAGAGAGCATTACTTTAGACTTGTATAACAATGCGCACTATATGGCTCCAGAAACTATCGCAAGAGGGGAGCTCACCCCAGTTTCAGATATTTATTGTCTTGGTGCTATTTTTTATGAGATATTTTCTGGAAAGCAAACGTTCGGAGATATGTCAGACCGCGGCGTTATGCATATAAAACTAGAACAGCTTCCAGAACCGATGAATCATATGAAACCTGGTATACCGCCTGTATTAAATGATTTAGTTATGAGTATGCTTTCAATTAAAGAAGAAAAAAGGCCTCAGTTTATTGATCAAATAATTCTCAAGCTTCAACAAGCTATTGAAGAGCTTGAGAAAAAAGAAACTGAGAAGGACATGATGGAGTCGACGGTCATTACAGATACCGGTTATACCGAAAGTAGTATTGACATAGAGTCTATTCAAAAAGATATAAGTGAGAGTGTGTCAGAGACTGAAGAAGCGAATGAATCAAAGTTGGTTTCAGTCCTTCTATTGACTGGAGTTGCTATACTGTTAGTCGCTTTGTATGTCGGGCTAAAATAAAAAAGCCGCCTAGAAATAGACGGCTTGAGTGAATTTACGCGTTTGCTTTTTTCGACTCTAAATAAAGTCCAATAGCGTCAAGACCTTCTTGATCTGCTGTCCATTCTTCAAAACCATCAGCTTCTAAAGAACTAACGAGTTCTAGCCACTGTTCATGGTTCCAAGAAAGGTTCTTTCTCAACCAAGTATTTAATTCTCTTTTTGGAAAACGCTTCTTTGGTGCTTCAACTGTCGCTGTTGCCATTTTAGGACTCCCTTCTCATATGTTGAGATTTTTAGTTTTAAAAACACTTATAAATTAAAAGAATTTTTAGCAATATGAAACTAAAAAAGCATAAAAATATTGAAGAAAGTGGCAGTACAAATATGTATCTTTTTATACAGATCAGTATAAAATAAGCACAAAATGAAGATTTATGTTAAGAGTACGTAAAGTTCTCTTATAGAGATAAATGCAAAAATGTTATAGATTTTTGATTTCTAAATGTAACTTTTTTATTAATTCTTTTTTAGAAATACCGATATTTTTACAAAGAATTTCTATTTCGGTAAGAGAATCATCAAGAGCTCCGGTGTTTTTAACAGCCTTAATATAATCAAAAAATCCTTGTTTGTAGTTGTGCATCAAGTGGCGAACTAAAAGCCAAGATTGAGAATAGGCCAGTTGTCTCTCTTTATGGGCCGACTTCTTAAAAGATCCATCATCGGAATTAATGAGGTCTTGCCAAGGAAACAGTTTATCGCTTTCAAGATACTTTTGCAGTTTCTCTTTTTTTGCCGGTCTGACTTTTCCTGGAATAGCAGTTTCAAAATATTGAGCGATACCTTCCGTTAGCCATCTTTTTTCAAAACCTCTTAAAGAATGTATCCCAAGCATGTGTGCTAGTTGGTGTGTGCCTTCATGTCTAAGGGTGCAGAGCGTTTCATCGTCCAATCGACCAAGGTAGTTTTCGCGTTGATCATCTAGTTTTACTAAATAGTCTTCTAGATATTCTCCTTTAAAAAGGCTCTTGGCTTTGTGCTCTGCATTCTCAAATTTCTCTATAACTTCCAAGCCTTCTAGCGAGTGCCGACGAGAAAATAAGAATATGCAATTTTTGACAGGAGAGAAAAAACCCAAGCTATCATGAAATCCTCTTGTAGCTTTCTGAGATATAGAAACATAGTGAGCTCTGTTCTTTAGGAAACATATATGAGGCCTTTTGCCGCGATCAATAGATATACCAGAGCCGTGCATCTCATTGACAAACTTGACGTAAAGGTCATCTAAGACTTTACCGAAACTATATACATTCTCTAAGTCGGCGTTTGTGGTTATGAGGTAGTCACCGAGTTGAATAGGAATTAAATCCTTATTAGCCAGTATGAACCTTACATCTCTTGGTTCTAAGCTATCCACTTGAAGCTTGGTTACTTCCGAGTCCGTCTTCTCAATGACTTCATCTAGGGATTTTAATTCATCTTCAGTTAAAGGATTATTTTCAGCATCTATTTGCATACTGACTTTTTGTTCGATGATCAAGCCAGCGACAAACTTACCAAAACTCTCCAACTTACTATTTTGGATCCAGCTATAAAATGGCTGTGGTTGACGATTTGTTATGATTGCCAGAAGCACTATAAAAAGGACAATAAGAGAAGAGAAATAGGACAAAATTATAGATCGTCTGAGAAGCTTTACTTTAAAACTTTTCTTGTCGATATTTTCTGTTTTGGTTTTTTCTGCCATTTGTCGCACTTTTCTATATTGAATCAAGCAATTAGTAAATATATATTTTCGGCCCAATTTATTTAAGTTTTAATATAGAACGTAAAACATTCAGGAAATATTGATTATGTCAAAAAAGACTAAGAAATTTCGCACTGAAGTAAATGAGCTGTTAAATCTTGTTATTTCAGCGCTTTACTCAAACCGTGAAATTTTCCTAAGAGAACTTCTGTCAAATGCTTCAGATGCTATTGATAAAGCTCGCTTCGAATCTCTCTCAGATAAATCTATCGCTGAAGATGATTCTGACTGGAGAATCAAAATTTTCGCAGATAAAGAAGCTCGTACCTTAAAGATCGTCGACAACGGCATCGGTATGAACCTCGAAGATGTTGAGAATAACATCGGTACTATCGCGCGCTCTGGCACAAAAGCTTTCATGAAGCAACTTGAAGAAAGTAAGAAAAATGACCTTCCAGAAATGATCGGTCAGTTTGGTGTAGGTTTCTACTCTTCTTTCATCGTTGCAGATAGAGTTGAAGTTTTTACAAGAAAAGCTGGCGACGACAAAGAAAACGGTGTTCTTTGGTCTTCTAAAGGTACTGGTAGTTACTCTGTAGAAGAGAAAGAGAAAGCGACTCGCGGTACAGAGATCACTCTTTTCCTTAAAGAAGATACCGATGAGTTCATGGAAGAGTGGAAGATCCGTAAGATCGTTAAGCAGTACTCTGACTATCTTGAGTACCCAGTTGTCATGGACATCACTCACTCAGAGAAGCCAAAAGACGACGAAGGCAATGTTATCGAAGATGCAGAGCCAATCGTAACTGTTGAAGAAGACACACTTAACTCTCAGAAAGCTATCTGGACTCGCAGTAAGAGCGACATCTCAGAAGAAGAGTACAAAGAATTCTATAAGCACATCTCAGGTGACTTCGGTAATCCTTTAGAAACTATACACTTTAAAGTTGAAGGTAACTTTGAGTTCAGTTCTCTACTATTTATCCCAGAGAAAGCTCCACATGACATGTTCATGCAGAGTGAGAAGAAAGGTGTTCACCTTTACGTTAAAAGAGTTTTCATCATGGATGACTGCAAAGCTCTTATGCCTGAGTACCTTAGGTTCGTTAAAGGTCTTGTAGATTCTGCAGATCTTCCTCTTAACGTATCTCGTGAGATTCTTCAAGAAGATAAGCTTATCTCTAAGATTCAGTCTAACCTAGTTAAGAAAGTTCTAAGTAGTCTCAAGACTATGATGGACAAAGACTACGACAAGTACGTGTCTTTCTATAACGAGTTTGGTAAAGTTCTTAAAGAAGGTGTTCACTCTGACTATGCGAACAAAGAGAAGCTTCAAGACCTTATGCTTTTCGAAAGTTCTTCAACAAATGCTGCAGAGTACATTTCTCTTAAGCAGTATGTTGAGCGCATGCCTTCAGATCAAAAAGAGATTTACTTCGTTTCTGGTCAAACAAGAAGCGCTGTAGAAAACTCTCCGCATCTTGAAGTCTTCAAGAAGAAAGGTTACGAAGTTTTATTCTTCCTTGATCCAATTGATGAGTGGGTTGCTCAAAGTCTTTTCGAGTACGACGGCAAGCCAGTTAAGTCTATCGTTAAAGGTGACGTAAACCTTGACGAAGAAGACGAAGAATCAATCAAGAAAGAAGCTGAAGAGTTTAAGGCTCCTTTGGAAGCTATTCAAAAGTCTCTAGATGAAGAGATTAAAGAAGTACGTTTCTCTCGTCGTCTGACCGACAGTCCTTGTTGTTTAGTAGCTGATGAGTATGCAATGAGCGCGAATATGGAGCGTATCATGCAGTCAATGAATCAGGAAATGCCTAAACAGAAGAGAATTCTAGAGTTGAATAAAGATCACAAAATCATTCAGCATGTTTTAGATCTTGCTTCAAACGATGCTTCAGGCGAGCAGTTTAAAGAGTTTACATCATTGTTATTTGATCAAGCTCTACTTGTAGAAGGTTCTCCAATTCAGAACCCAGCTGTATTTGCTCAAAAGATTACAAAACTAATGGAATCTGCGTTAGCATAAATTCTTAATTAGTTGAGTTTTTAGTAGGGGCTGTATCAAAAGGTACAGCCCCTTCTTTTTAATTTTTTGACCTTAAGTAATTTTCTATTTTATGCCTTTAAGTCTTCCTGAGAGGCCAGTTAAAGCGTTTCTATCCTTTTTCAGCTCATATCCCCCTTGACTCTT
>JAJPOQ010000007.1 GCA_021232515.1 Lentisphaeraceae bacterium | reverse complement strand
AGCTGACCGAGGCTATTTGGCACACTATTATTATATGGATACAATATTTTAAGACGAGAAAGTTAAAGCGAATTGATGAGATTGGATAAGTGATTGATAAAGGTTTAAAACACTGAATAAATTATTCAGCAAGTCTTAATTATAGTTAAGCTAAACCATATCTTTTCTTGTGACTACGAATTCTCAATTTGGCAATTACAAAATATAAAGAAAATCCACAGAAGAACATCAAAGTCCCTAGCACTAAAGAACCTCCAGTACCAAGAGCCTCTCCTATTTTGTAAAATAAAACTTTTAAACCTGCACGTCGACCTGAAGTACTATAACCTACTCCATTTGCTGCATCTAAAGCTGCAATATAAGCAAGAATCGTAAATAACACTGGCCCCCACAAAAGAAAGCCCTGTCGTTTCATAACATAAGAAAACAAGCTTGGAGTTTCTGGAGGTTCTTCGACCACCTCTTCTTCCCTGACACGCTTTCTTGGTCTTCTTTTCGGTACTGACCTGGTTTGCTTTATTCCTTTGGAACGCTTTTTAACAGTTAGCTTTGGAGTAGACTTAACTGTCTCCTCTGCTTCGACTAGCTCTACTTGAAAGTCGGCCTCACACTGAGGACACTCTGCTACTTGACCTAAATACTCATATTGAACTTTATCAGACCATCCATAATGTGGACATAATGTAGGAATCATTTTTATCACCCTTTTCTCTTAACCTAGGCACCCTTTGCCTACCGCCAAGATACCACCAGGTTCATGTCTCTCAATACATATCTCTCATTTTCTACTATCTAGATCAATTTGTATTTACTTGAGCTGTTCTAATCTTGAAATAATAAGCGTAAAGTCTATTGTTTATTATCATTTTAAAAGGTTGCAAAGGGGCATCTGTATCAACAAATACAGATTTTATTATATTATGAAAAACATACTATTCTTATTTTCTTTACTCATCTCTTTTTCACTACAGGCTGAAAAGGTTTCTCGTGATATACCAAAGATATTCCACAACTATTTAGCGGCTCAACTAGCTACAAAAATCGATGACAGTACTGACAGTAAAGATTACATCGACAGCAATGACGAAATAGTTTGCCTCCTCAAGGAAAAGGTCTTCTTTTTTAATAAGAATGGGGGTTACTCTCAGGCAAGCCGTTATGCCTATAAAGCACTTGATGAAGATGGAGCAAAGCGACTAAGAGACAGGCGTTTTATTTACACGCATACTCATCAAAAAATCTACCTAATCAAAGCTGAAACCAGACAAAAAGATGGCAGCATACAACCAATAGAAGACGATGCGGCCTTTATCACCTCTGGTGCCGACAACAGTAGTGACCTCTTTTATGATGAAAGTGAGTTAAACATCATTTTCCCCGATGTCAAAAAAGGGTCCATCGTAGAGTTCATCGTAGTTTTAGAAGAAGACTCACCATTAATTACTAATGAATTTTTCAAAACCATCTATCCTCAAAGATATCTCCCTGCCGCCCAAGTCCGATACCACATGAGTGTACCGAATGACCTTGCCAAAAGGCTCAATATCTTTTCTCACGGTAACACTCCACAACTCGAAAAAATCAAAGAAGGTCAACGTACTCTTTTCATAATGAATGCAAAAGAACTTAAAGCTCTTCCTTGGGAAGCAAAGTCTGAACCTTACTGGCAAAAAGGTCCACTCATAAAGCTAACTACATGGCAAAACTGGCAAGACTTCCACGATTGGTACACACCGCTAATTAACGAGCGAAGCCAATTAAGTGATAAGTTAAAAAAGAAAGTTCAGCAGATCACTTCTGGGCTTAAATCGAACGATAAAATACTAGAAAAGCTACTCGAAAAAGTTGCTAATGGTGTGCGTTACACAGGCCTAGAATTTGGACTTGGTGGTTACCAACCGCACGACTGTAATAAAGTTTGGAATAATAAATATGGTGACTGCAAAGACAAGTCAAACCTCTTGAGAGTTATGCTCGCAGAAAAGGGGATCAAGTCTTACATATGTCTTCTCAATACTGAACACATGGGAAACTTTTTTAAAGAAAGCCCTTTTCATGCATACTTTGACCATGCCATACTCGCCGTTGAGCTAAAGGAAGGAGAATACACATTCTGCGACCCTACGATACCATACTTAAAGGCTGGCTTATTAAGTTTTGGCAGTTCAGACCGAAATGCCGTACTGGTTAAAGAAAATAAGGTAGAGTTCATCCGTATTCCAGATCAACGACAGGGAGGAGTTCACTATAACTTTAACATCACTCAAAAGTTAGACGGCGACATAAGTGGTTGGCTTGAACTCACAGCTACTGATTACTGGGCGGCAATCTTTAACGAATATTATGAAACAAATAATAAATATGATCAAGAAGATGATATAAGAGGCAAAATACAAGACTTTTTCCCAGCAGCCAGATTAGTCGATTTAAAAGTTAATAAAGAAACTGAGCAAAATAAATTTTCCTGTAAAGCATACTTTGTCGTAAAGGGTGGAAAAACTCATGATAAGATAACCCTCAGAGCAACTGACGAAGGTTACATTTTTCCTTTCTTAAATTCAAATAACAAAACGCTCGATAGTTACCATAAATATGAGAATGACTCAGTCCATATCACATACAATATTCCATCTGGATATAAAGCCTTGGATATCCCCAAACCGATCATGACCAATCATAAGTCTTACAAAGCTGTTTGTGAATGGACTAACAATGAAAATTCATGGACTGCAAATCTCTCCTTCATGACAAAAAAAAGAGTTTTAAGACCTGCTGATTATAAGCACCTTAAAAATACTATCCATAATATTCGCCTCTGGATGACTCAGTCTGTTATCGCAGTTAAAACAGACGATTTAGAAGAAGACCTAGATGATTTTGATGACGTCGAAACGGAAGCCTTAAAAAATTTCCCAATGCTATCAAATATTGAGAGCCAAATAGACTTATTAGAAGAGAACTTTCCAGAAGCTGGCAATGTCGACTTAAGAATTAAAGCTCTTCAACAAACTATAATTTGGTTTCCAAAGAACAAAGCTAAGGTTTTTGAAGTAAAAATATTAATGGCAAAAGCTCTTCATAAACAGAAGAAATATGCTGAATCTCTCAAGCTCTTCACCAAAACTCTTAAAACTTATAAAGCTCATGTAGATAAGAACTACTTTTCTTGGGGTGAATACTGCAAGGCACTAGTCTTTATAGATACTAAAGAGAATACCAAAGCTGTAAAAATGTTCTTAAGGCTTGCAAGGAATAAAGAGTTAAGTGAGTTCAGACGTTCATGGTCCTTTTATCAAGCTGCCGATTATAGTGCTAAGAGAAGTGAGGCAATTAAAATACTTAAGGAAGCAGTCACAATAAATGGCGAAGCTTACGAAAAAAGCTTTCGTTTTTTAATTAACTCTCTTTGTCGTGAGAAAAAAGAAGATCAAATCGACTCCTATTTGCAAACTCTTAATTCTAGATCCAAAGAAGAGAGAAGAGGTATAATTGAAAGTCTCGCGACCTATCCAAAGTGGTATATAGATAACGGTGAAATCGATGCTGCAATAAGCATGCATACTAACATCTCAGCTTTCGTAAGTAAAACACCTGATGCTTACCCAAATACAATTAAAAGTCTGAAAGAAATAGAACCTGAGCTAGGAGAAATCCGAAAAAAATATGCACTTTATACACACTTAAAAAATATAGATACAAATAACTTTCCTTGGTGGGACGAAGTTAAAATACCAAAACTTCAAGATCTTCAAAAACAATCTGAGTACGATGAAGTAGCCAAGGAATTCCTCGAGAAAAAGAAGTACAGATATTTTGTCAAAACCAAAATACTTTGTATCACTGACTTCAAGTTCACCCGAGACAACTTTTCTGAAAGACTTTGGAAAACAATCGATAAACTCTGCCAAATAAAAGATCTCAAAGAATTTAAAGAGTTTAGACAACTTGCTTTTTTTGCTCAGAAGCTTCCCGCCAATGATCCTTTTTTCAAAGACACCTACTACTCACTAGCTGACAAAGAAATTAATTTTGGTGACTCAAAAAAAGCCATGATGCTTTACAATAAACTTTTACAGAAGAACCAAAACAAAAAATGGCGCTTCGAAATACTTGAAGAAAAAGCTCTTACTGCAGAATCTGCATCTCTTTTTGAAGAAACTCTTAATACCTATGAAACCATTGCTAAAGAATTTGCTGTAACTCACAAGGCTAAAGTTTGGAGCCTTCAATTCAGAGCTCTATGTATAAAACTCGAACTTGGCAAAGATAAAGAAGCTTACGCCTTAGTTAAAGAGATGGCTCAGTTACCAAAGGAAGTAACTTCTAAGACAGATATGCCCAACTACTTCAATGATCTACAAGACCTCCACAAGTCTGGTAAAGTGCTTGAATACTGGCAGCATTCACGTTTGAAATTCAAAAAGTGGAATATTCTCAGAAGTAAACTTGGAGTAAAACTAGACCCTATCAATAAATTTATTCCTTTGAGTGATGACGAGATCATAAACACCATGCATTCAACTGTAAATAACAAAAATACATTTGTTAATACGCATGATAGAATGATGTGCCTTGGTCGCTGGTTGCCTCTAAAAACAGCTTCAACGTATAAATGGATCAGTCGTTTATCTGCAACTTACCCCAAGTTGTCTAATGACATCTATGACGCCAGTATCGCACTTACGAATTGTGAAAAATTTATTTCTAAAGAACATTTAAAAAGTCACTATGTTCAAAAGCTCGCCTTAGAAGTCGATGGCAATCAAAATGATGTGAGTGTAAACACCGCTATTAAATACTATAAAACCTTCCCTGAGGTCGATAGCTTTAGAGAAACGATCTACAGGCTTCATGCCATGGCTTCTCTTAAAAATGGTTATAAGATTGAGCTCGTATTAAAACACTTTAAAGATCTTTTTGAGTCAGATTTCACTCAGGAAAAAAGGTGGCAAAACATTCATTACGTCTGCAAAATCTACGACTAC
Organism: Lentisphaeraceae bacterium; assembly: GCA_021232515.1. GTDB lineage: Bacteria > Verrucomicrobiota > Lentisphaeria > Lentisphaerales > Lentisphaeraceae > JAKVBD01. The sequence goes on along the minus strand of JAJPOQ010000007.1, from coordinate 969 downwards.
CTAGGGCAAATTGATCAAAAAATGACTTTCATAGAAAAGCAGATGCAGCTTACAAAAAGAGACTCCGAAAATGAACATTATAAAAAAGTAAACCAAAACTACTTTAATGAAAAAAAGAGGCTGAAAGATATAACTCGCTTCAAGCTTGCTAAAAAGAAAATCTTTGAAAAATACAAGTTCCCTTGGTACGACTATACCGAACCACAAAACTTAAACGATGAAAAATACGACGACCTTGAAAAGCTTTTTGACGAAACAGACTTCCAGGGCAATGAAGAGTTTAAAATACATTGCTTGATACTCGATAGTGAGAAATATGATACCGATCAAAAACAAGAAAGCTTAGAGTTTATTCTTGAAGAAACAATGGACTATCTCATTCATTATTCTGAAGTTAAAAAATACACTAACTTCATACTTAGCTCAAAAACATTTACGGCTGACGAAAAATCAAAGCTGATCTATCAAACATGTATAAATACTTTTTTTATGCGGGAAACAAATGAATTCCAAAAGTGGTCTAGGCATTCAAGCTTTAAGCCAACAGAATGGCAAAAAAACTGGATTTCAGAATCACGTCACTTTCTACTAGCTCTTAAGTCAAAGGATGACACCAATGCTTATCTAAAAAGCTCACTCAAAAGTCCTATGAAAGAAAGACAGATCCATCTTTACACTGAAGCTATCACCCACTTAGCCTTAAAGTCAAAAGACTATAAGAAATGGTTAGATCGACTTTCTGAAATTCGTTTAGACAAAAGTGAAAAAGACCTCACTGAACATTCTTTAAAGTTAAAATTAATTCGCTATAAGAAGTCTATAGATAATTATTTGGTAATGTCTCAAGTTCTGTGATAAACGGATAATAATGAAGAAGTGCATTTAGGCCATATTTTATCTTGGACAATAAAAATATGAGGACCTAAATGCAACACGAAATTACAACGTCTCTTTGGTGTAGTCTATCAG
>JAJPOQ010000004.1 GCA_021232515.1 Lentisphaeraceae bacterium | reverse complement strand
AGCTGACCGAGGCTATTTGGCACACTATTATTATATGGATACAATATTTTAAGACGAGAAAGTTAAAGCGAATTGATGAGATTGGATAAGTGATTGATAAAGGTTTAAAACACTGAATAAATTATTCAGCAAGTCTTAATTGAACCCATCAACCCTTGCCATGGAGGTCCAGACTTACCAGCTGTTTGAGTACCTTCTGAGTGACAGCCTATACAACCAAGTTTTAAAACAGTTGCTTTTCCGAGGGCAACGCTTGGTTTGGCCGATTTCTCTTGCTGGATAGAAATAGCTTTGGCATTGAAATCAATTGTCGGGAATCCAGACTTTTCTTTACTAGTAAAGTCGACTAGTTCATTTACGGAAAAGTAGATAGAGTCTTCCATGTTTTGATTGTGTTCATCGATCAAGCGCCAAGAGAGGGCCATCTGATCAGTGATCTTCATATCTGGAACGGCAATAAAAACAGCTTCGCCGCTTTTTGCTAGAGTGACACTACTCAATCCAATTTTTTCTTGGCCAGCTTTGCCACTTAGTAGATAATGACCAGAACCATACTTTACAGTTCTCAGGTAGTTCCATCTTTCCAATTTAAATAAATGCGGATTGATAGAGTCAGCACGTACCTTTGAGTTGAACTCTAGAAGTATACCTTGCTTAAAGTATGTGATGTTTTTTGGAAGAGTTGAGTGCTTCTTTGCAGGTCTTAGACGAGAAAGGCCACTTATGCGCGAGGACTTTGTATCCCAAACTTGAAAGCCAGTTAAGTAAGCCAGACCATCTACAGGGCTTATTGCACCTTTGAGGAGAGGAGCAGTGAATTCTTCTTTAAGGCGTATGTACGCAGCTTGTTTTGGACGCTTTTGATTATAGTAGATAACACCGAGGCTAGGGCCATTGTAGTCTAAGTAAAGTAACTTGTCTTTTAGGCCTGATAGTTTGTTTGATTTTACTTTGAATATGCCTGCACCACTTTGATTCACTCGGTGTGGAATCCAAGTAGTTGCTCTCTCAATTTTCTTCTTATGCTTTTTGATGAACTTAGGCATGAAACCGTAGTAAGCGTCTTGTTTGATAACATGGAAAGGTGTTGATGGAGTCCATGAACCTTGTTGGTCAGAAGCGTAGATGTCTCCTGAGTCTGGATCTACACCTAGGTAAGGTTCACGAAGGTTTGTGGCAATGATTTTATAAGATTTTCCATCTGGAGCTACTTTGATAACACTGCCGGCATGTGGGTTAAGCGTTTGACTTCTTTGACCACCCTTAGTTAATATAAATGAACCATCTGGATGAAGCTCCATAGACATAGGGAACTCGCGGCTTTCAGCTGTTTGGATAATTAGGCTACAAAAGTTTTCATAGTAGTCAGCTTCGCCATTTTTGTCGCGATCGTGAAGTCGAACTATACCTCCACGGCCGAAGACGTAGATCTGATCTTGTTTAATAACTATTCCTTGCAGTTCATTTAAGCCAGAAGCATAGCGTTTCCAAGTAACTTTAGACTTTGAATGAAGGTTGGAGACGATCCAAATATCTCCATCAAAAGTCGTGACTGCAGCCTTGCCATTTCTAAAAAAGGCAATCGCTGAAAGCCTGACGTTTCTCTTAAATGGATTGATGTAAGGTAGGGCTATGTCGTCAACGATATAGTTATCTGCATTTGCAGCTTTGCCTCGGTTTACTTTTGTCGTTATCTCTTTTGCCCAGAACTGTGGCGGAGTTCTGTTTATATCTGGAAAACGAAAGCCGCTATGTTGGTAGTTTTTGAAGATACTCATGCGAGAATTCTGACCTTCCCAGTAGAGGATACTTATATTGACTTCATCTTTTGCAGAGACTTCGAGATCTATTTTCTCTCCTTTATTTACAAAGCGACAAGGGCCATCAGCAAATAACTTTAAAGCGATGCCTTTATTGCCATTTTTAATAAAGACAAAGTTGTCGGTTGTGGCGATGGAAGCGGCATCGAATTCACCGATATGGAAGAAAAGCTTTTTATCGACATTTACTAAGTGCATTTTGCGTTCGAGAAAGCTGGTGTTTTGATAGTTTCTGCTTGTAAGATTTTCAAAAACTTCAGTCTTTTCAAGAGAGTAAGAAAGTACCGGACCTTGCTCAGAAAGGAAGACTCCGTTCCATTGTCCTTTGCCTTGCGGAAGAGGACCATTGTTGACTTGTTTAGGGTCTAAAGATTTTGGTCGAGAGTCGGTCCAAGTTGAAGAACCTTTTTCCACACCTGGAATGGGCCTTAGGCAAACTATAGTTGATCCTGCTTTGGTTGGAAGGTCGAGTTCTCCAGGTTTTGATTTTATGTGAGCCGTTTTTAAATTGTAGGTGCCCATAGTCATAGAATTGGCTTTTATTTGACCATTTTTCCAAATGCTTGAGTAGCGCAATAAGTCGGTATCAAAACATGCAAAGTGGTCTTGACCTGGCTTAAGAATTAGACCTCGTGCTGTGACATTCGTAGAAAGCTTTTTCTTATTTGCTGGTAAGTGATTGAGTGTTTGAGTGAAAAATGGAAAATGAGACTCGCTGTAGGGACCAAAAAAACTGTAGCTTATTTTACTTGGCGCTTTGCTGTCTAGAGACCAATGAACTGCATTTGTAAGTAGACGAACGAAACTTTCTTTTAGGAAATCTTCTTGATGACCAAGTGTAGTGGTGAAAACCTTGTTGCCAGTCGTTGGTTTGTAGGTCCACGCAACAGGTTCTTTTTCGCCAGCAGTTGTTTTGCCCCAAAGTAAAATCTCAGCTTTTGGATTGAGTGGACTTACTTTGTAGAGCCATGAACGTGCGATAAATGGGTTTACTTTATTCAGGAGCTCATTTTTCTGCATTTTTTTCTCGAGAGAAACATGTGTCAGTAATGTATTTGCGCTATGTCCGGTGTATTTGCAGCCAAGTATTTCTTGATCAAATGTTGGCCACTGTGTAGAGCCTTCAGGGCCTTTGGCATTATTTCTTAGAGAAAAACCATGAGTGGTTGTTCTCAAGGCTATAATAGGTTTACCGGACTCTATATAAGACTTGATCAACTGGAGTTGGTGCTTTTCTAGAGCGAGTCGCCAAGTACTGATGATGAGCAAGTCAGCATCTTGAATATCTTGTAAGTTTTTTAAGTAGTTTGGGTTGCTCTCAAGAGGCTTTATATACGAGATGTTGAAGTCTTCTTTCAGAACTGTCTCACAAAAATTTGAGAGCGTTACATCTGTAGAGTATTCATTTTTACTATTAATGACATAGATGTTTTTCTTCTCAGCCAAGGCAGAAATGCTGATGAAGGCAAAAACAAAAAGTAGAAGTATGATTTTGAACATGAATTATATTTCCTTATAAGTCATCGCCGCTTCAGGAAGATCGCGAGCTATTTCTGAAAGTCTGTAGCCAAATCCTGGTCCAGAAAGGGTAGAAAAGTCTAAGATACCATCGTTTCTTTTGTAAAGTCCAGGGTGAACTGCTAGTTCTGGTTTGGAGACGGCAGGGTAGAACTGCATGCCATTACTTTCCACGCCTTTTATAGTCCCAGCATGAGCCGCAAGAAGTACGTGTGGTATTTGTGCTAGCATAGGATTTGTGAGGTCTTGAACCATAAGTGTCATGCCATGAGCTTTTGCCCAACACAAACTTAAGAGAGCACCAGTTAAGGTCTTACATGTTTTGAGTGCTACGCCAGTCCAACCAAGAGTGTATCCTAGTTTAACGTAAGTCCAGTCATGAGCCGACTCATCCATGAATAGTGGCTTGCGAGCACTACAAGAGTGGACGTCGATTTTGTTATTTTTTAAGTCGTATGGAAATGGCTGTTCAACATAAAGAAGCATTCCATAAATTTTAGGTTCGTTATCTCTTAATTTATCTAAGATCTGGTCGACGTAGTTTGGGTCGGTCACGGTGCAGTTAAAGTCAGTTGTCAGCCAATCGACATTTTTTTCTAGTGAAATATTACCGATCTTAACTATGCGGTCGTAGTCCCACTCTGGGTTGTTTCCTTTCAACTTTATCTTTAGACACTTGAGGCCGTCTTGTTCAATCCATTCGGTTAGAGTTACTGGATAGCCATCATCAGGCTCTTCGCCAGTTCGTTCGGAGTCTTCGAGTAGATCCAAACCACCAACTAAGTGCCATACAGGTTGTTTAGTTTCAGGGCTAACAAAAAAGTCTTCAGGGTACTTTCCTGAGAAGTCATAGTCGTTTACAGAATCGAGGTAGTGACTTAAGTCCTTATTCATGTAAGAAGCATTATAAGTTTTGAAGACTTCTATGTCATTAACTATTCCGTATGCGTCCTGCAAAGCTAAATCAAAAGCAGAAAAACAAACAAGTGCAGCAAGGTGTGGTAGAGCTTCGGGAAGAGTTCCGTTAAATTCTTTATTGAGTTTATCTAGCTCATTTTCTATAAAGCTGTGGGAGAGCTCAAAAGCATGACCGCTTTGTGAGAACTGTTTAAGTGATTTACAGATGATCTCTGAGAAATTTTGAAGAGCTTGCTCTCTTGTTTTATAGTCAATGTCAGAAGGCCATACCCAAGGTACACTCAATGGCGTCTCACCCCAACCTTCAGCTAAGTCACCAGTGGCATTGGTGACTTTGATCGAGACTCGTGCACAATAAACTTCAGTTAGAGTTTGTGAACCAAAGCGAAGTGGAACTCTTAGCTTTGCTGGTAGAAAGTAGAGTGCTACATCTTTAATAGAAATATCTGTATTCATACACACCTTGTTATTTTAAAATTTTAACGCCACAAATACCAAGGTAGTCATGACTGATTAAATAGTGTTTCCTTTAACTCTTTTGCCGTTGATACGGAGCTGAAACTTTTCATCTTCACGACTTATGACACGACGATTGATCCATTCACCACTTTTTTGTCCAAGTTCGTGGACTTCAAGACTGATAGTATCGAGTTGCTTTGGTAGCATATTGCTAAAAGATGAACCATCGAAACCAGTAAGTAAAAAGTCATCTGGAACATGGAGACCTGCATCTAAAGCGTGAATCATGAATTTAGAAGCGATGATGTCATTCATAGCGATTACACAATCGATCCCTTTGTTTTTAAGGGTGTTAACGGTGTCATTGCTGATACAGCCAATTTCTTCGATAGTTTCTATGTGTGGCTTATTTATTTTAAATTCACTACAAGCTCTCTCAAAACCTTTTCTTCTCTCAATCGTAACTTCGTGTTTTGGATTGATCTCTAAAAAGCATGGAGAAAGTTTCTTCTTACTTTCAAGGGCAGACTTAACGAGTTCATACATGCCTTCTTCATTGTTGAAGGCGATAAAGTCATGACCAAGAGGAGCACGGTTGAGTATGAGTGATGGGATCGAATTTTCTTCGAGGTGCTTAAGTGTCTTTTTCGGGACATTTGTAAAGGCAAATATAACTGCGTCTGTATGGCCAGACTTCTTATTTGCGAAAAGCTGTTCTGCGTCAGTTGTTGTTTCACAGATGATGTTCATTTTGTTGTCAGGAACACCGTCTTGAATACCTTGGATAAGGTCAGGGACAGAATAGAAAAGAGGTAGCTTTTTATCTTTTAGTCGACCGAGAACAAGTTTTATACTAAGGACAGCTCGGCCTCTTTGTTTGCGGATAGACCTTTTCTTGTAACCAAGTTTTTTGGCTGCTTCTAAGATCTTATTACTTTTTTCGTCACTTATAAGAGAAGAGCTGTTGAGAACACGAGAAACTGTACTTGGAGAAGTCTGTGCTTCTTTGGCAATGTCATAGATGGTAACTTTCATGAAGAAGTCCTGTGATTGTGAAATTGTTATTTTTGACATTACCAGCGTTAGTTTTATTTCCAAGTTAATTTGTTGCATAAGGTTGCACAGATCAATAAAAGATGCATGCAATTAATAGAAAAGTCAAGTTATTATTATTTATAAATGATATTTTGATGGATAGATAGCGAGTGCTTTAGTAGCCTAAGTTATGCTTTAGAAGCAGTAAAGAATATCTAAATGAAGCAACTTTCAAAAGAATTGCTCTATGTAAATTATTCAATCAACTCTCAAAAAGAGGCTTAGGAGTAAATCGGAATAGTGAAGTCTGAGTTTTTTTTATCGGTATAGAGTCAAACAAGAATTCTTTTTTACAATATCTTTGAAGTTTATATAGTTATTCAAGAGATAGTATTTTGGTAACATTTTAATTTTTACAGACTTGGAGAAAAATAATACATCTATCTTTAGAAGATGTTTTGTGTTGTGTATTCTTTGGGCGAAGCTCAGGTAGTTTATGTTTACTTTAGAAAGTATGATTTTATTTAGTTGTCATAGTTTACAGGTGTTTATAAATGCGAGTGCTCATAACTAAAAATATGAGGTCTAATTTAGCAACTCGATCTACTTTATCCCCTTGTATCTTCAACACTAAATTAGTAAATTTTATTATTAGGGTTGGGCGCTTACATACATGGAAAAGTGAAAAACTCTGAGAAGAGAGGGATAGAAATGAAACGATTTACATTAATAGAACTTCTTGTCGTTGTGGCAATAATTGGCATCCTTGCTAGTATCCTTTTACCGTCCTTATCTAAAGCTCGTTACGCAGCACAAACCGCCGTTTGTATTACTCAAAAATCAGAATGTTACAAGCACTTAGTTATGTATGCTGATGAACAAGATGGGAAGACGACTATTGCGGAAGGTAACATAAATAACCCGAGCGATATCCCTACAAAGTTTTTCAATTTTATTTCAAGTAATGGTCAAAATACTCGTTTACTACACTGTGTTTTTACGACTCCTAAGTCTAAAGTCCAAGGTGAAACCACCCAGACTAGAGGTAACTGGTTTGTCCCATGGGGCAATACTGGTGACTTTATTGACTCAAATGCACAAATTGATGAAGATATAAACAATTGGAGTCCAGATGAGCCAATCCTTGGTGACATGGTCAGGACTGACGGTAATAAAGAGAAAGTTTATCATAAGTTTAATGGCAAGCACATCGAGAGCACTTTTGCTCATGGTGATGGTCACTCTAAAGCTAAAAAGGCTGGACAGTTATCAGTCTTTTTTACAAACGCTTGGGGTAACCACTGGAAATAATTTAGCATTTATCAAATCACTTTAATGATCATCGTATATCTCGATGAATGATTAAAGGATATTTTAGATGAAAAAGTTATTTTTAGTTTATTTATTACTAATTAGTAGTGTCTTCGGTGCCAAAAAAGAAGCCTCTCTTATTGACTATGGGAATGCAAATAACCCTGATAAAGATAGGGACTTTGAAGTTTCACGAACTGAGTTGAAAACTTGGTGTGGAGCTTTTGTTCGCGTTCACTATACCGCTCCACTTCTGACTAAAAAATTTCCTGTAGCAGTTGAGATGTTTCACGAGGCTGATGATGACGCAGATGGTGAGTTGTCTAGTAAAGAGTATCGAGTCTTTGCCGCGAAGATGAAAGAAGTTTTTGAGCAAGTCTATGAACAATTGAAAATTGACTACGATAAAGATAAAAACAAAAGACTTAGTAAAACTGAGCTCATAGCAGCAAGAAAAGAACACCGCGAATATTTTAGTTATGCGATTCCTGTTTCTTCTGAAAAATATAAGAAAATGCAAGAAGCTAAAGAAAAAGAGCTAGAGAAGAAAAAGGATGTTGTGGTAGAGAAAAAGGAACTTAAAAAACCTAAAGATGTTAAAGTTCCAGACCTTAAAAACTTGAATCTAGACGAAATTTATAAAAAATAACAAAAGTGGCCCTACAGGATATTCAGTGGGATTTTGATCTTTTTCATTTGAACGATTATGTTTCTTTCTAAAAGGCCTTATGGATTCTAGCGTACTTTATAGTCAAATTCTTGGGATCAACTCACCATGGGTTGTTGATGATGTA